>JBIKYP010000078.1:0-10593 GCA_044355195.1 Crocinitomicaceae bacterium
AGTATAATTCCCTGAAGTCGTTGCCGCATAAACGCTTTGGTTAGCGCCATTAATCAAGGTGCTGTTTTTATACCATTCATAGGTGTAATTGTTTCCCGTATTGGCTTGTAGCGTTACTGAACCTCCCTGACAAAAGGTAGTGGCTGATTGGGAATTTATAGTTGCAACCACATTACACCCTTGATACAATGCTGTAATCTCCTGTTGGGTTAAAGCACGGTTCCAAATTCCAATGTCGTCGATATGACGACCTGTATTGGCAGGCACAGATGGATTTCCCCAATTTGCAAATAACAGGTCGTTATTTGGTTGAATGATCCCTCCATTATATGGCAATGAAGATTTTAAAATACCGTTAAAATATATTTTTATTGTGCCACCATCATAGGTAGTAACAACACTGCACCAGTTCCCTAATTCAGTTTGATTCGTCTTAAATGATGTGGATTGACCATTTCCAATTAATATTCCGATGATATAGTTGTTAGTGCCATAGGCACCATCATTTTGATCCAAATATAAATGAGAGCCATTTGTATAGGCTACCCCATTTGAAAATAAAGTCAATGTACTATAATGGTATTGTGATGGTAATTTTAGCCAATATGAAATTGTTTGAGCGCTACTTGTTAAACTCGGCGAAACATTTTTAGCTTTTAAGTTTGTGCCAACACTGACCAAGGAAAGGGCATTATTTTCCAACCCGTTTCTATCTGAAATAAAGGAACCACCATTATTTACAAGAGTATTACCATTCCCAGACTCATCATTGGCATTCCCATTAAATGGCCAATAACCAACCAAACCATTTGTAGGAACATAACTGGGTACCTGACCAAAGGTCGTTGCAACACAACAAAGCCCGGCTACAAGGGCTGTAAGCACACGATTTTTCATAGCAGAAAAGTTTGGCACACCCGTCCCGCAGTGCGGTTTATACAAAAAAAGAAGCGTGGGACTGTTGCTTATGCTTGTCGTAGAGGTCCGACCAAGAACCCGGAAACCAAGCAAAGCAACGCCCAAGCCGTAGCGCGAGCGTTTAACTTTAACTCCCTGTTTCCTTGAAATTTGGTCGGTTTCTACGACAGGACGTTTTAGCAAACGCTACTTATAATCAATAAAAAACTGCAACACTCTGCAGATTAGTCAAAGGTAGAAAATAATACATAGAAAATAAATTTTATTCATTGAAAATGAAACGGATGTCCTTGAAAATGAATTCTAACTATCGGGAATAAGCTGCGCAGGATTTTAACCGCGAAGCAGCACCGAAGGTATATCCTGAGCAACAACTAAATGTAGCTTAATAATGAATTCGCGCAAATTGAAATACCAACTTTTTAAAAACAGGAAATGATAAGGTTTGCAGGACGTAACATCATGTTTAACTCCAGCCTAAACTAAGGATATAAGCCCTGGTTCGACTGACTTTGTGAAAAGTATCTAAATGCAGATTTATCAAGTTTAAAGAAATGAGCAAGGTAAGCAAGTGTAACCGGATCTAATTGTCTTAAATTTACAACGATCTGTTTCAGCTCTTCATGGTTGAATATTCGTTGTAAAAGAACCCAGTCTTTCATTAATCCAAACTCAACCACCTGATAAACGATCTGCTCCTTATTTGCATTGAAATCTAATTTGGATCGATCCACATCTCAAAACAGGTGATCTGAAAACTCCAATATATTGAATGATGTATCCATGCTCTAGCAACGAATTTACAAAATTAGTGCATAATTCTTCGGTTAACTAAACCAAAAAACCCTCTCCGTTTCCGAAGAGAGCCTTTATATAGACGTCTCTCACTATCTGATCAAATCAGGAAGCAAGAAACGAGAAAGAGTCCGCACATGGCGGACTCTGTAATTGCTTGTTGGTTTTTCCCTCCCTTGATCCCTCCCCTATGAGGGAAACAGCTTCCCCCTCAGTGAGGGGGATTGAGGGGGAGGTATTGAGATCGAGCTACGTCGAATTAGGTGATCGAGCCTCGTCGAAAAGGTAGGTGAGCCTGTCGAACCTACATCATCCCCGGCATCCCGCCTGGCATTCCGCCCATTGCAGGAGGATTTTCTTCAGGCTGATCAGCGATTACACATTCTGTTGTAAGCAACATTGAAGCGATAGATGCAGCATTTTCAACTGCAATACGCGTCACCTTGGTTGGATCAATAACTCCGGCTTTATACAGCTTCTCAAAAGTTTCTGTTCGAGCATTGTACCCAAAATCATCTTTTCCTTCTTTCACTTTTTGTACGATCACTGCCCCTTCACCACCTGCATTCGCAATGATCTGACGAAGAGGTTCTTCTGCAGCACGTTTCACAATTTGAATTCCGGTTAATTCATCTTCATTTTCTCCTTTTAGTTTGTCCAGCGTTTCTATTGAACGGATCAATGCGACACCACCACCGGGTACGATTCCTTCTTCAACGGCAGCTCGTGTTGCTGCTAGGGCATCATCAACGCGGTCTTTCTTTTCCTTCATTTCCACCTCTGTAGGCGCGCCTACATAAAGTACCGCAACACCGCCGGCTAATTTAGCTAAACGTTCTTGCAATTTTTCTCTGTCGTAGTCAGAAGTCGTTGCTTCGATCTGAGCTTTGATTTGGTTCACACGAGCAGTGATGTCTGCTTTTTTACCTGCACCATTTACGATGGTTGTGTTGTCCTTGTCGATCTCAACTTTTTCAGCAGTTCCTAGCATGTCAAGAGTGGCGTTTTCAAGCGTAAATCCTCTTTCTTCGGAGATCACTTGACCACCGGTAAGGATCGCTATATCTTCCAACATGGCCTTTCTTCGGTCTCCAAATCCCGGAGCTTTCACTGCCGCAATTTTCAATGAACCTCTCAACCTGTTTACGACTAACGTAGCTAAAGCTTCTCCGTCTACATCTTCTGCAATGATCAATAATCCACGCCCTGATTGAACCACAGGCTCCAGTACTGGAAGCAATTCTTTCATATTGGAGATCTTTTTATCGTAAATCAAGATCATGGGTTTTTCCATATCTGTGATCATTTTCTCTGTATTCGTCACAAAGTATGGAGAAAGATATCCTCTATCGAATTGCATACCTTCGACCGTTCGCACTTCTGTTTCTGTTCCTTTTGCTTCTTCAACAGTTATTACACCATCGTTTCCAACTACTTGCATCGCTTGTGCAATGAGAGCCCCAATCATTTCATCGTTGTTTGCAGATATGGTCGCAATTTGTTTGATTTTATCATTGTCCTTACCAACTTCTTTGGAAAGTTTCTTCAAGTTCTTGACGACTTCAGAAACTGCTTTGTCGATGCCTCGTTTTAAATCCATTGGGTTTGCTCCGGCAGCTACATTCTTCAGTCCCGCGCCGATAATAGCTTGTGCAAGTACCGTTGCTGTTGTAGTACCATCTCCTGCGATATCAGCCGTTTTAGAAGCAACTTCTTTCACCATTTGAGCACCCATGTTCTCAATGGCATCTTTCAACTCAATTTCCTTAGCAACGGATACTCCGTCTTTAGTAATTTGGGGTGCGCCAAATTTTTTCCCAATTACGACATTTCGACCTTTGGGTCCGAGGGTAACTTTAACCGCATTTGCCAATGCATCAACCCCTTTTTTTAGTTTGTCTCGTGCATCTACATCAAAATAAATGTCTTTAGCCATTTTGAATAAATTTGAATGATTAATAATTAGAAAATCCCGTAAATGTCAGATTCTCGCATGATTAGATAGGTTCTTCCGTCTAATTTGATCTCAGTACCGGAATACTGACCATACAATACCTGATCTCCAACTTTCAGGGTCATCGGTTCATCTTTTTTCCCTTTTCCGGAAGCGATGACAGTCCCTTTTAATGGTTTTTCTTTCGCTGTGTCAGGAATGATGATGCCACTTGATGTTTTTTGTTCTGCAGGCGCTGGTTCTATAAGAACTCTGTCCGCCAAAGGCTTAAACTTTGTTGACATAATGTATTATAAATTTTAAGTTCGTCCGCGAACGTCGAAATTTATGCCACGACTGATACTATGACAAAATTTCTTTTTTAAAAATGTAAGGCAAAAAAAATGTCAGTGTGTATGACATACTGACATTTTGCTTTGAAATTAAAATCTTATTGCTGTCCTCCTTGAGGTGCTTGTTGACCGTTATTTTGAGATTGACCTTGACCTTGAGGCTGACCTTGCTGATTTTGTTCTTGTTGCATTTGTTGCTGGGTTGACGGTTCGGGAGTTTTGCTACGTAACGTCAATACGATACTGCAGAGCATAATTACCCCTGCAAGAGTCCATGTTGCTTTGTCAATAAAATCATTGGTTTTTTGAACACCTCCTAATTGCTGTGCTGCACCAAAATCTGAGCTTAAACCTCCGCCTTTTGGATTCTGAATATAAACTACAAGAATGAGCAATATGCTGGAAAGAATAATGATGCTTGAGAATAGAATATCCATAATTATTTATTTAATTTTTTCTTTAAATCTTCAATTTGAGTCGCAAAGAAAGTCTTTTTTTCGGGATTTATCAATAACAATTGTTCATAAACATAAATTGCTTTGGGGTAATTTCCTTGCGAACTAAAAATTTTGGCCAGTGTCTCGCTAACAGGGATATTTTCCATTTGAATACTTTTCTTCGCCTTTTTTGCTGCGGAGTAGAATTCTATTTTTGGACGCTCTTCCTGATTTTGTGATTTAAGTGGGCGACTAATACTTGGGTTTTTTTCAATAAATTGTTCCATTATGGAATCAATGCGAGCCTTTTCTTCATCAAATAGAGCCTGCTTAGCATTCACATTTGATTTCAACCACGAAGAGAAGGAGCGTTTTCCTACATATTCCTCTGTCTCTTTTTCCTGAATCTTTTCTTGGGGCAGAGTTTCAGGTTCCCCAGACTCTATATTCGACTCTGAAACATCAGTTGATGCAGATTTCAGCAATATCAATTTATATACTGAACTTATGGTTTCTGCAAGTAGTTCATTTTCAAAATTTTCTTTACCGACATCAGCCGTATCTAACGATTCTTTAATTGTTTCATTAGCTCTTATATTCAGTAGAATGACTTCAGCCTCTTCAGATTCTTTATCTGTTGTTTCTAATTCAGAAGTTCTATTTTCATTAAAATGATTTTCGTTCGATTCTTTGGTTGAACATTCTTGTTTCTGATTTGAGTCGGAAATCGATTCCTCTCGGATCTCTGTAATTTCTTTCTGTTTTTCTGATGCTAACTCTGAAAGGGATACACTTTCTTTGCTTATTGAATTTGTTTTGTGTACGAGGTTATACAGTTGCGACCGATCCGCTACGCGATAAGCATATTTCCCCAGTTCTTCTTCAAAACGAATATCCCTTCGATTTGAAAGCGCCTTTAAGTAAAGAATCGGAAAAAGTTGCGAATAAGGAAATTTTTCACTCATCAGAAGAAGATCTTCGATGTCTTCCATTGAACACAGGTCCGGTTGATTAACTCTAAAAACGATATCCTGAATGTTTAGCATTACCAGTTTGACAGTAGTTTATTGATTACGTCTTGAATAATTTGAGTGTTGATTTCTTCCAGTAGTTCTGTTTCAACTATGGCAAGATTGGTATTTGAATCAAAGTCAATGAAACGAGTGCTGTTTACGCTCATTTTGTCTTCTTGCGGCGCTGATATGAAGATAGTAAACTGCGCTGAAATACTGAGTCGGTTTTTGGCCGAATTGTCTCCTTGTTGAATCGCTAAGGGTGTCACGCTGTAGTTGGTAATTTTTCCTTCAATATAGACTTCTCCTTTTCCAGTCTGCGGATTTAAAAGAAGTTTTGTGTTATTTTGAATTCCATCCTTTAACTTTTCAGAAAACTGAGCAGCATAACTAATGGGTGTGTTTGGAGCGTTGTTCTCAAGTGTTTTCACAGAAAAAGTTTTCCATTCCGGAGGCATGGATCCTGTGTCAATGAAAGAAATATTGCTTGGCCAGCAAGAACTAAGGACGACGATAAGAATGAAGAACAGAATCGCAGTTTTCATTAGTCCATAAGATTGTATTCTTTAATTTTTCGATACAGAGTGCGTTCAGAAATTCCTAATTCTGTAGCCGCATGTTTTCGCTTTCCTCGGTGCTTATCTAATGCCTTTTGAATCAATTCTTTTTCGCGATGTTCTAACGATAAGGATTCTTCAATGATTTCATGTGATTCATAATCAAACTCTTGTGTATTTGATTTGTATTCCAACGAGGGAGAGGTTGTCGTTACTGGCGGAAGTATTTTCGGTTGAGATGAACCTGATGTATTTACATCATGAAAAAATCGGTTTACCATAGCTGACTGATCAGTGCTGAGATTTAGTTCTCCTCCTTGAGTAAGTAATTCGACGACGAGTTTTTTGAGGTCGGTAAGGTCCTTTTTCATGTCGAAAAGAAACTTGTACATCAGTTCTCGTTCTGAAAAGTTTTCGGTGTTACCATCGCTAACGAGTGTTGGAACCTTTTCCCTTTCTTCGGGTAAATAGGCTCTCAGTGAGAGAGAATTTAGTTCCCGTTTTGTTTCAATTACAGAGAGTTGTTCTACTAAATTTTTTAACTGTCGAATATTACCAGGCCAACTGTATTGATTCACAAGTTCAACCGCGTCTTCCGTCAATTTGATAGCCGGCATACGGTATTTATCTGCAAAATCATTAGCAAACTTTCTAAAAAGTAAATGTATGTCTTCATCCCGGTTTCTTAGAGGTGGTAAAGAAATTGGAACAGTGCTTAACCGGTAAAAGAGATCCTCTCTGAATTTCCCCGTTGTTATGGCGCGTTGCATATTTTCGTTTGTTGCTGTAACAACGCGAACGTTCGTTTTTAAAACTTTAGACGAGCCTACACGTATAAACTCACCGGTTTCCAATACGCGCAACAATCGAACCTGCGTTTGCATGGGTAATTCTGCTACTTCATCCAAGAAAATTGTCCCTCCGTTGGCCACTTCAAAGTAACCTTGTCTGCTCCCCTGAGCCCCCGTAAAAGCCCCTTTTTCATGGCCAAATAATTCTGAGTCGATTGTGCCTTCGGGAATTGCGCCACAATTTACAGCAATATACTCTCCGTGTTTTCGAGAACTTAAATGATGAATTACCTGTGGAATGATCTCTTTTCCGGTTCCACTTTCTCCGGTGACGAGCACGGAAATATCTGTTGGCGCCACTTGAATGGCCACCTCTAGCGCTCTGTTCAATAAAGGAGCATTTCCAATGATTCCGAAGCGCAGTTTAACTTGCTGAAGATTCATGTGATACTATAATTTAGCCGGTTCGAGAATGGTTGTAACTTTACCCATGAGTGTTGCAGACGTGCAATTCTCAATGTGTACCATTACATAGTCTCCCTTATCAAAGTTTCCTGCCGGGAAAACGACCATGGAATTTCTTCCGTCTCTGCCGCACATATGTTCACTGGAACGTTTTGATTTTCCTTCTACCAGTACTTTAACGGTTTTTCCTATCTGTTGCTTATGAGAAGCCAGTGAATGAGCTAATTGATTTTCAATTATTTCATTCAGGCGACGTGCCTTATATTCCTCGGGCACATCGTCTTTAAATCTCCTCTCTGCAAGCGTTTTTGGTCGTTCAGAATATTTAAACATATAAGCGAAATCATACTGAACACTTTCCATAAGGCTTAGGGTGTCTTTGTGTTCTTCTTCTGTTTCACTGCAGAAACCTGTAATGATGTCTGTTGAGATAGCGCAATCTGGTACAATTCTTCTAATAGCATCTATTCGATCCAAGTACCATTCCCGTGTATAGCCACGGTTCATTCTGTATAGTACTTCCGTGTTTCCTGATTGAATAGGCAAATGAATATATGGACAAATGTTTTCGTATTTCGACATGATCTCTAATACTTCATCAGTCATGTCTTTCGGGTGCGATGTAGAAAAACGAACACGAAGATCAGGTGATATTAATGCCACCATTTCCATCAATTGGGCAAAATTAGTGGTTGGTTGTTCGGTGTTCTTGATTTCACCCTTCGATGTTAGGTTCCATTTGTAACTATCGACATTTTGACCTAAAAGGGTTACCTCACGATATCCTTTGGCGAACAAATCTTTACATTCTTCGATAATAGTCAGCGGATCTCTGGAACGCTCTCTTCCGCGAGTAAACGGTACTACACAAAACGAACACATATTGTCGCAGCCTCGCATGATGGTAACAAAGGCCGATACCCCCCCCTGATCCAATCGAACAGGAGATATGTCGGCATAGGTTTCATCTCTTGACAGTAACACGTTTACCGCTTTCTGTCCTGTACCAACTTCATCAATTAAATTCGGTAGATCTCTGTAAGCATCAGGTCCGGCGACAAGGTCAACAAGCTTTTCCTCTTCAAGTAAGTTTTTTTTGAGTCGCTCTGCCATGCAGCCAAGTATGCCAACTATGAGATCAGGATTATGTTCTTTTCTGTGTTTAAATTCGGTTAAACGTTTCCGAACCCTGCTTTCTGCATTTTCGCGAATCGAACAAGTGTTGATTAATACCACATCAGCTTCATCAATTTTTTTGGTAGTGGCAAATCCTTCGTCTAATAAAATTGAAGCCACTACCTCACTGTCAGAAAAATTCATCTGGCACCCATAGCTTTCTAAATATAATTTTTTACCCTTTGTGGTATTTACTTTATCCAGCACAACAGCTTCACCTTGACGGTTTTCATCTATCATCCTATTCTGCCCATGATCTGTCATTGATCCTAAAATTTCGTTCGTGAAGGAATGCAAAAGTACCAATTTATTAAAAGTGTGTCAAAATGTCAGTTTTAATTTTTCTTCTTTTAGTTGAACATTTCAAAAAAATGGATGGGCACAAATTTTCTTTAACCTATGGTTAACTTATTTCATTGAATTAAATAATGCAATGCAGTTTTGTGATTTGGCAACTTTTACATTTAATTTTGGGTGCTTAAAACCTGCTTTAAACTTTAATTTAGAATGTGACATGGCGAAAAATCTGGTAATTGTTGAGTCTCCTGCCAAAGCTAAAACGATAGAAGGATACTTGGGTAGCGATTTTATTGTAAAATCAAGTTTTGGTCATGTGCGCGACTTGGCCAAAAAAGGACTTTCTATAGATATTGATCATGACTTTCGTCCTGAATACGAGATTTCGGCTGATAAGAAACAGGTTGTTTCAGAATTAAAAAAAATAGTAAAGTCTGTTCAAACTGTTTGGCTTGCAACGGATGAAGACCGCGAGGGTGAGGCTATTTCCTGGCACTTGTATGAAGCCTTAGATTTGTCAAAGAAAGATACACATCGTATTACGTTCAATGAAATCACCAGATCAGCGATTACAAAGGCTGTTGAGCATCCGCGAAAGATAAACAAGGAGTTAGTAGATGCCCAACAGGCAAGGCGCGTTTTGGATCGAATAGTAGGTTTTGAACTTTCCCCGGTCCTGTGGAAAAAAGTGCGTCCAAGTTTGTCAGCAGGTCGCGTTCAGTCTGTTGCTGTTCGTTTGATCGTCGAACGCGAAAGAGAAATTGAAAAACATCAATCGCAGAGTTTTTTTCGCGTAATTGGGACCTTTTCTTCAACAAAGGGTAATCTTAAAGCGGAACTTTCGCGACAACTCAAGAATGAAAATGAGGCATCACAGGTTTTAATGAACTGTTTGAATTCGACATTCGAAGTCACTGACGTTGTGCAAAAGCCTGCAACCAAAGGTCCGGCTGCGCCTTTCACTACTTCGACCCTTCAGCAAGAGGCAAGTTTGAAACTTGGTTTTTCTGTCTCCAGAACAATGTCTGTGGCTCAACGCTTGTATGAATCCGGAAGGATTACCTACATGCGAACAGATTCTCTAAATTTGTCTGAATCTGCAATTTCTGGAGCGAAAAGTGAAATATTACGTTCTTTTGGTGAGCTCTATTCGAAGCCTACGAAATATAAAACTAAGAGTAGCAATGCACAGGAAGCGCACGAGGCAATCCGCCCAACAGATTTTTCTGTCCATAACATCAGTTCTGAGCGGGATGAAGAGAAGTTGTATGAGTTAATCTGGAAACGTTCAATTGCTTCTCAAATGGCACATGCACAGCTTGAACGTACCTCTATTCAGATTGCCGGTTCGGGTTTGTCAGATCGATTCATGGCTAGGGGAGAGGTGATCAAGTTTGATGGATTTTTAAAGGTGTACACAGAAACAGAATTAGACAATGAAGACGAGGATGAACATACTGTGGCCCTTCTTCCGGATTTGAAATCCGGCGATACTGTTTCTGGGGAGGAAATTAACGCAACTGAGCGCTATTCTCGCCCCCCTTCGAGATACGTAGAGGCCTCATTGGTAAAAAAAATGGAAGAATTGGGGATAGGCCGCCCCTCAACCTATGCGCCGACAATTTCAACCATACAAAAAAGGGGATACGTTGAAAAACCCGACAAAGAAGGAGTGAAACGCTCTTATACAGTGTTGGAGTTGAAGAATGGTGAGATAAAGCGCGAATTAAAAACGGAGATTACGGGCAAAGAAAAGAATAAACTAACTCCAACAGATATTGGTATAGTGGTAACCGATTTTTTGGTTCGACATTTTGAGCGCATCATGGACTATCACTTTACGGCTAAAGTGGAAGAA
>JBIKYP010000022.1:0-28625 GCA_044355195.1 Crocinitomicaceae bacterium
GTTGCATATTTCTTCTAAATTTCTGGAAATGAGCGTAAAGTTCAGTGAAAATTTTCCTGAGGGAACATCTGTGATGTCTACATTTCTAATGATTGGAACAACCTCATCTATCCGAATTTTATTGTATACGGTAAATTCGGGTAATTCCTCTCCTGTATCGATATTCATAATACTTTGCTTTATTCCGCAAATACTGTCATCCAGAAAAGTCGAATTATACAATTCGAGATAAACAGGAATCGAATTCAGTTCTTCAGAAAAATAGGTAGATAAACGAGGTAATAAATAATATCCGGACTTATGAAAAGGTGAGACTCTTTCTTCCTTTCTTCCATATTCAATCGCTTCGATTTCTGAAAAAGTTACTTTTTTTCCAAGCTCCTCTATTGCTACCTCTTGGGAAGCGTGTATCTCTTTTTTATCGTCATTCAGGTCTTTCATTCTGATGCGCAGCATGTAGCTTCCGGGTGGTAGTGCATATCGACGAAGATCGAAAAAGTCTTCCACTATACTGTCTTTGACAAGCGGACTTTGCAGTATATATTCATCTGAACGGATGATGGAGTCGTTTGAAAGAATTTCAAGCACTACGGAAACTTCACAGATAATCCCCGCATTCGAGTATTTATACTTGAGCGAATGTCCTGCAAACTGAAAGTAAATTTCAAGATAATTTCCTGTTCCCGGTGCGTAAAATTGCTTGGTTTCAAGATAAGCGCGTAAAGCAGATTCTTGTGCACTAACATGGGTTATACAAAGTTGAAACACGAAGAATAGTAGAATGTTTTTCATTGTATGAATTGTCGTGTAAATATACAAATTCGATACGTCGGGCGTTTTGTAATCATAGCAAAGTTGATGGGTTAACTTATTTTGAGTTAAGGTATCTTTTGTGGGCATTTTATTGTAAACACTTGCAAGTTTCTTAATTATTCTTAATTTCGCCCCGGAGAGTTGGCAGAGTGGTCGATTGCGGCGGTCTTGAAAACCGTTGAACCGCGAGGTTCCGGGGGTTCGAATCCCTCACTCTCCGCTGAAAAAGGTCTTGTAAAAGCAAGGCCTTTTTATTTTGCGGTTATGGGATGAGAACCTATCATCACATTATATAAACTACCACACTAAAGGAAAGTATAGGAGAAAGAAGTATTAAATTAAAACAAAGTTGAGATGGCCAAAATAGAATCTAGAAAAACTTAGTTTTTTGGTTCTATTTTTACAGTATAATTTGATTGCAGTAAACTCGCACCAGATTCGCGGGAATAGCGTAAGTCCTTTTTAACAAGTTCGATGACTTCTTCTAAAATGGCTTTGTCAGTTGTTGTTGAGCGCTTACTGTCATTGACAGCCTCAACCACCATACCATTTTCATCGACCAACAACTTGAGTACTATAGTTGCAGGTGAAGCAAACCTAAACTTACTCAAATCAGGTTCCTTCATGCGTATTCTCCCGCCCATCCGCGAAGTAGCATTCATATAGCTTTCCAGTTCCTGAATTTTTTGTTCGAGCTTTTTATTCTTATCTTGTATTGAGTCTTTCAGCGAATTGACTTGTTTTTGCAGGTTAGAAATATGTCTGTCTTTTGATAGAATGATGCTGTCCGAGATCGCTTTTTCATTAGCGTTTTTCTTTGACATCTCTTCCAACTGAAGTTTTAATTCTTTTTTTGACTGTGCCAATCCAAAGGAAAAATTAACAATCCCAATTGCAATTAGAGATATAGTTACAAATAGCTTCATAAGATCCATGTTTACATTCTGTGAAACTATAAATTTTATCCGAATACGAAAAGATTATTTTGATTCTTCTATAATCGAGAAGTTCCTTTGTAGTTAAGCAACCAAATATCACAGAATTTCTTTTTACTGATGGGATTTTTTTTGACTGGAAGCAAGGATTAGCCCTATGCAGGAATAAAAAAATGCCTAAATTAAAGAGGATAAACACCTTTTTGAAATGAAGCAACTGTATGAGCGTTGTAGGGCCGAAGACCTGAAGGTATGGTCAACTTTGATAGACAGACAATTAGAAAATCTAAAAGATAAAGCGAGTCGTTAACAGACTGACTTAGAATAATCAACAAAATTAAGATATACAAAAAAGCACCAACATGTGGTGCTTTTTGTGGGAGATGACGGGTTCGAACCGCCGACCCTCTGCTTGTAAGGCAGATGCTCTGAACCAGCTGAGCTAATCTCCCAATATTTCAATTTTCACTCGAACCGCCGACCACTCCCGACGCTTCGGTCGGGATGCTCTGAACCAGTGTATAGTTCCGGTTCATCGGAATGAGTTTTCGAGAATTAAATTCATTTAACTTTCAACAAACCTCGTTTGGTTTACTTTGGGAGTGCAAATATACTTGTGTTTTTCATTTTGACAAGATATCTCTGTGAAAAATATTAAAAATAATCAGCGACCAGAAAAAAACTCCCAAATACAAGTAATGTATCTGACGAGTTAATTGTTTCTGAAACACTTTGTATAGCAGTTTTTACATCCTCGTAAACAGGGGAGCTGAGGTTAAATTCACTCTTTAATTCGAAAAAATCAGTTACGGTTAGAGACCTCACATTTCTAAATGTACAAAAATTCGTAGAAGCATCTCGAGGAAATAATCTAAGAATAGAATGAATGTCTTTATCCGAACTTGAACCGTAAATCAAATGCAACTTTCCTTGATTTAATCTTTGAATCGTTTCCAATGTTTGCTCAATACCGGCAGCATTATGAGATACATCTAAAAGGATCAACGGCTTTTTGCAAATGACTTGCATTCTCCCGAAAAATCCACTATTCTCGTGTAAATGATTTAGGCCATGCTGAATTTCTTCACGTGTACAATTGATTTGATGCATTTTAAGTGCTTCAAGAGTTCGAAGGACCGTTCTAAAATTGATTTTCTGATAATCGCCCAGCAATGGCAGCTCATAATCTTCAGGAAAGGGGAGAGGGGTGCAGTCAATCAACTGCGAATGGGTGTGTTTTGCCACAGCTTGAAAGACTTGATTGGTTTCCGATATGCATTCACCGATGACAACTGGAACATTCGTTTTAATGATCCCTGCTTTTTCTCCTGCAATTGCGCTCAATGTATGTCCTAAGAATTGTGTATGTTCGAGTGAAATATTGGTGATAACGGAAATTAGTGGTTGAATGATATTCGTAGCATCCAGTCGTCCTCCCAACCCCGTTTCAATAACACAAAGGGTACAATTGTTTCGTTGAAAATACCATAATGCCATAGCAAATGTTATTTCAAAGAAGGATGGTGTAACATTCCATTCTTGAGAGCGAATTATATTACAAAAAGTGACAACATCAGATTCAGAAATCATTTTTCCATTTATACGAATTCGTTCTCTGAAATCAAGTAGATGAGGAGAGGTAAATAAACCAATGGTTTGACCTGACTCTGTTAATATGGACGCTAACATAGAAGAAACTGAACCTTTACCATTGGTACCTGCGACGTGAATGAAGCGCAATTTCTTTTCCGGATGCTGTAAAAAAGAACAGAGGGCTTGTATGTTTCCGAGATCAGGCTTATATGCGGAGCTGCCTATGTTTTGATAAGAAGGGAACTGCTGAAATAACCATGAGATGGTTGTCTGATAAGCCTTATTTGGCATTTACTCGAACGGTAAGAAAAACTGTAACCAAACCTGAGTCCGGATCTTTGGAGTATTTGACTTGATTCTTTACTGCGGAAATCACTTGATTTATGATGCGTTGGTCTGTTGTTGTTGTCTTTGAGGCTAAATTGTTTGCAGCTATGACTTCTCCGTTTGAATTTATGGTAAGTTTTAGATTGATGGTTACATCGATATCCGTATCAATATGATCTACTGAGGGATTGTTTAATCGTTTTCTTCCTGATCCCTCTCCTCCACCGCTGCCACCCGATCGATTTCCTGATCCTGAGTCGCTTCCAAATCCGGATCCTAATCCTCCACCTTTTCCTCCACCGTTCCCACCATCCCCAAATGGGTTGGTTGATCGTTGTGTAGATGAACTCGTATTTTGACTGTTTTCTGCGTTTTGATTGTTACTTTGACCGGAATATAACTTCGTTTCAGACGTAGCTTGTGTCGCGAATTTTTCAGATTGAGGTTTGGGGGCATCAATTTTGTCGGGGCTAGGTATCCCACCTCCAGAGCCACCTGATTCTCTTTGAATCTCTAAATTATCGATCATAAATTCCTCTATAACTTCGTCAGAATTCAATGGCGGAGTGTCAATAGGCAGTGGTGGGTTGACAAAAAACGTAATGACGCGCAGGAGTAAGAACAGGATTACCAGAATGATAGTAGACACTATTACACTGAATTGTCTGTCTTTACTGTTTTCTATTGTTAAACCGGTCATCGCTTTTTGGGAATTAACGTTTCCTTAGTTTTGAAGCTGTAAGATCAACTTTCTCCTTTCGTTGCTATGATCACTTTTAGATTATTCTCCATTCCAATCTGCAGTAAGTCTACCAAATCTTGTACCAATAAATCAAATGGAATTCTTAGAATTACGGTGTTATCGTTCAGTTTCTTAGTTTCTGTAAGAAGGGTAGGAGCAATTTGATCTAGGCTGACTTCTTGCTTGTCCACAAAGTACTTTTTTTCCTTGGTGACAGTCAACGTTACATGTTGCTTATTGGTCTTCTCATTCGCTTTAGATTCTGGCAAAGGAACCTTAATTACATTTGGATTTGCGAGGGTTGAAATGATCAAAAAGAACAACAACAAAAAGAACATGATGTCGCTCAGAGCCGATGTAGCTACTTCGGCATGAAACCTTCTATTTCGTCTTATGGCCATCGCTTGGACGTTGAATGAGGTTGATAAATTCCAGGTTCACTTTTTGTATGGCGAGTGCATAGTTGTCTATCATTCCATTTAGCAGGTGATATCCACTAAATGCAATGATCCCGACAATAAGTCCCGAACCACTACTAATCATTTTTTCATAGAGTCCTCCTGAAATATTACCAATACTGACATTTTCCGTAATCGAGATACTGTAAAATATTTTGATTACTCCGGAAATGGTACCAATGAATCCCAACGTCGGAGCAATTCCGGCAATCAACCCGAGATGATTAATTCCTTTCTCCATCTTTCCGATTTCTATATTGGCCATTTTTTCCATATTGGATTCTATTTCCCCAATAGGTCTTCCTACGGTAAGAACTCCTTCACGAATAACGTTTCCGTAAGCTGAATGATCACGGCTTAATGTGTCAAGAACAGATTTGGTATTTCCTGAATGTAAATTTGACTTAATTTCAGGAAGTAAGTGTTCATTGTATTTCGACACGCGACGGATATAGCGGAATTTTTCAACCATGACAACCAACGTGTAAAAAAGCAGTATTCCAATGGGGATAAGAAAAACCCCACCCTTCATTAAAAATTCAAAAGCTGAAATTTCTTCTGTCGTTACTGTCGTTGGAGATTTAGAGGTTTCGGCAATAACGCCAGCTTCGCTACTTATCTGACTATATATGATTCCTGAGATCAATACTGCGAATGTGGTTAACAAGAGTTTGGTTTGTTGTTTCATTTTACTTTCCGTTAAGTTGATGTAAAGTTATTTACACGGAAGCTGAGAATTGATCGGGCTTTAAATAAATATTCACATCAAAATGTTTATGAGATTTCTATAGGAATACTCAAAACAACTGCAATAATAACAATCCGCCGAAGTAACTTACCAGTGCTATTGGAGTAATGTTTCGAAGGTACCAACCAAAGGAAATTTTTTCCATTCCCATCGCAACCACACCTGATGCAGAACCAATAATTAAAAGAGATCCTCCTGTTCCTGCTGCATAAGCGATAAAGTGCCAGACTTCAGCATCCGGTGCATTTGGAAACATGCTAATACAGGCTGCCACCAACGGCACATTATCTACAATCGCAGAAACAATTCCTAGTAGGGAAACAAATAAAGTTTCAGACATTACTGATCTCACGGATTGTCCAAATTGCTCAATGGTACCAATAGTTTCCAAAGCTGCGACAGTCATTAAAATACCGAGAAAAAAAAGGATTGAAGGCATTTCTATCTTGGATAAAGCCCGAAGAGTTGGTCCTTTACTGTCGTAAATGTCATTGGCTGCTTCAATTTGAGTGAATGAAATAGTTCTTTTCGACATAATTTCAGCAAAGAGAGTGAATAGTCCAAGTGATAACATCATTCCCACATAGGGTGGGAGGTGAGTGATTATTTTGAAAAAGGGCACAAAAACAATGAGAAGTAGACCAACAATCAAAAATACAACACCGTTGTTCGAGGATTTCTTTGGTGTTTTGAAGTTATCCATCTTTCCTTTAAATGCTGGAATGAAGATGCTTATAATCAACGGTATAAGTAAATTGGTGAGAGACGGAAGGAATAATTCCCCAATGAGTTTTCCGGAAGAAACCTTGTTAGCCATCCAAAGCATGGTTGTAGTAACGTCTCCAATGGGCGACCATACTCCGCCTGCATTTGCAGCGATAACGATGAAGCTTGAAATCCAGATTCGATCTTGTTGATTGGGGGTGATCTTTCTTAATATTGCGATGAGGACGATTGTTGCCGTAAGATTATCGATAATTGCTGACAGAAAAAATGAAATAAATGATATGATCCACAAGACAAGAATTCTTTTTCTCGTTCTAATGAAATTATTGAATACATCAAATCCTCCAAAATGATCTATGATTTCAACGATGGTCATGGCTCCCATTAGGAACACCAGAATTTCCGATGTTTTTCCAAAATGATACAAAAGTGAGTTTTGCATTAACCTGAGTCGTTCGTCATACTTGATATGGCTAATGTTCATAAGGTCTGGTTTTCCTGATATGAGGTCGATTTGAAACCAGTGCGTGATATGCTCTAATCCCAATGCGATGAATCCCCATGACAGAGTCATCATGAGTAATGCGGCAATAAGTTTGTCAATTTTGATGATGCTTTCCATCGTAATTGTTAGATAACCAAGTACAAAAATTAAAATGATAATGAGCACCATACCTTTAGAAGAATAACGTAAATATCACTTGAGTACAAAAAAAACAATACTAGTCCGGAATATATCCTGGATCGTGAATTACGCCACCTATCATGTCACGATTAGCACCGGTTACTGATGATACTGAATTCACTCGATTGTTAAGTTTTAAGGCGGCCAGATAGGCAAAAATAATAGCTTCTTTGTAATCGATTAACTCATCGGAGGGGAGGATGAGTTCGCCATTGTAATAGTGTTTTATACGTTCAATCAGAAAGGTATTCTTTGCACCTCCTCCGGTAATCAAAATGCGTTTAGCCAAACTCATTTCCAATTGTTTGCTAATTTGATAAGCGATGTGTTCCGTCAATGTTCTCAAATTGTGTTTGGTTTCTTTATCAAACCTGATTAATGGATAAAAATGTTCCTCAAGCCATTCTGTGCCTAATGATTTAGGAGGTAATTGGTCATAATAAGAGAGAGAATTGAGTAAATCTAACAAGAAAAAGTCGATTTCTCCTTGCCTGGAAAGTTCACCGTTTCTATCAAAAGACTGCCCGGTTGATTCAATTAATCTATTTAAAGGAAGGTTCGCCGGACTGATATCGAAAGCACGAATTTGACCTGATTTATCTTTAAAACTGAGGTTAGCAAAGCCTCCGAGATTAAGAAAAGCCTCGGCATAGTCGTGAAATAAGCCAAAATCCCCAATTGGCACCAATGGGGCACCTTGTCCACCTGCACAAACATCATGACTTCGGAAGTCATTGATCACTCGAATTCCTGTGCGATATGCGAGTATATTTCCGTTTCCAATCTGTAGAGTGTAACCTAATTGAGGTTGATGAAGAATAGTCTGACCATGACAACCTATAGCTGCAATAGATTCAGAATCAATGGAGTGTGTTTTTATAAAATTATCCACACAATCAGCAAAATAATGGCCCAGTTCGTAGTCCAATTGGGAAACCATTTGAATAGTTGAACCGGGTGCTATGCGAATCTCATTTCTAAGCTTATTAGGGAGATCAAAAGTTTGAAAATGAATCGGTTCAAAAGAGTCTCCTTTATCGCTGTCAAAGGTAATTCCGACGTGTGCAACATCCAGCCCATCGAGTGAAGTTCCCGACATTAGTCCAATGATTTCGATTCGATTTGCCATTTAAAACGAAAAGTAGAATTAATAGCTTACATTTGCAACCATACTGTAAAATTAAACCTTTCGATCATGATGAATTTTGAATTGACTGAAGAACAACTTTCGGTTAAAGAGGCAGCAAGAGATTTTGCACAGAATGTATTGAAAACTGGAGTTATTGAGCGAGACAGGGATCAGCGATTTCCTGAAGATGAAATTAAGCAGTTAGGTGAGCTTGGTTTTATGGGAATGATGGTTGATACTAAATATGGGGGTTCCGGAATGGATACACTTTCATACGTGCTTGCAATGGAGGAGATATCAAAAGTTGATGCCTCCACTTCGGTGTGTATGTCAGTTAATAATTCATTGGTCTGTTGGGGTATAGAAAAATATGGTACTGAAGAACAAAAGCAAAAATATTTGGTTCCGCTTGCAAAAGGAGAGAAAATAGGTGCTTTTTGCTTATCTGAACCTGAGGCAGGCTCGGATGCCACCTCTCAACGAACTACAGCCATTGAGAAAGAAGACCATTATTTATTAAACGGCACAAAGAATTGGATCACGAATGGTTCATCTGCTTCAATTTATCTGGTAATTGCTCAAACGAATATAGAGGCAGGGCATAAAGGAATCAATGTATTTATTGTTGAACGAGGAATGGAGGGATTCATCGTTGGAGCGAAAGAGGATAAAATGGGTATTCGCGGAAGTGATACTCATACGTTACTTTTCAATGATGTAAAAGTGCCCAAAGAAAATCGGATCGGTGAGGATAGCTTTGGTTTTAAGTTTGCAATGAAAGTTCTTTCGGGCGGACGAATAGGTATTGCTGCTCAGGCTTTAGGTATTGCTGCCGGTGCATTTGAATTAGCAACTGCCTATTCAAAGGAAAGAAAAGCTTTTGGAAAGGAAATATATAAACATCAGGCCATTGCTTTCAAACTGGCAGATATGGCAACGGAAATCGAAGCGGCCCGTATGCTGGTGTATAAATCTGCTATTGATAAGGATCAGGGAAGAAATTACGACCAATCGAGTGCGATGGCAAAATTATATGCTTCCAAAGTGGCAATGGAACAAACTGTTGAGGCAGTTCAGATTCACGGAGGGTATGGATTCGTTAAAGAATACCATGTGGAGCGTTTAATGAGGGATGCGAAGATCACACAGATTTATGAAGGAACATCTGAGGTACAAAAGATAGTCATTTCAAGAGGGATATTGAGTACCTAGAAGAGATAACACTTAAAGTGAACGTGGAGGCCTTAAGGTCTCCATTTTTTTTAGAATAAGGGTTGCAATCTTTCAAGCCCAATACCTCTTGATCCTTTGAGTATTATGGTTCGTCCCTTGATTGGATGATTGGTAAAATAATCTATGGCCTGATGAATATCTTTGAATTGAAATATGAAGGCTTCTGAGTGAGAATCCTTAAAATATGGTCCAATCGTAATTCCTTTTAATCCAAGTGTTTCACAAAGTACAGCAATTGCCTGATGCTCTTTTTGAGTTTCTGTTCCCAATTCAAGCATATCGCCGATAACAAAAAACTTTTCTTGACTTTCTATTAATGCAAAGCTTTCAATTGCGCTCGACATACTTGTCGGGTTTGCGTTGTAACAATCCATTATTAGTGTATTTGAGGCTGTTCTAATTACTTGCGAACGATTATTTTGTGGCACATAATCGGCAACAGCCTGCTCAATTTTGAAGCAAGGAACATCAAATAAAATTCCAAAAGTTACGGCGCTAAGAAAGTTATAAAAATTGTACTTCCCTACTAAATGACTTCTAATCTCAGGAGATCTATAGTTTCCATGAGCATATTTGAAGGAAATGAATGGATCAGCAGCGGTTATTTCACCTGTTACATCTGCCGTCTTTGTGCCATAAGTGATAAGTCTGACATTATTCGGAGCATTCTCTGTGAGTAGTACGTCATCATTGTTCAATACAATGGTTCCTTTTGATTCCAAAATTGAGTCATACAGCTCGCGTTTCGTTTTGAGTACACCTTCAAAATTTCCAAATCCTTCTAAATGGGCTTTGCCAATATTCGTTATAATACCAAACGTTGGAGAGGCGATGGCGCATAATTCGGCAATATCCCCGAATCTGTTTGCCCCCATTTCAATAATGCCTATTTGATGTGAAGTGTTCAAACGAAGAAGAGAAAGAGGAACACCGATATGATTATTTAGATTTCCTTCGGTACAAAGCACATTGAAATGACTTGATAAAACCGCATTAACCAACTCCTTTGTGCTTGTTTTTCCATTGCTTCCTGTTATTCCTATGATTGGGATGGAAAATTGATTGCGGTGATAATTGGCTAACTTTTGAAGAAACTCCAACGTGTTTTCGACAAGAAAAATCTGATCGCTGGATTTGTATTTAGATTCATCAACAATGGCATATTTAGCTCCGGATCGGATTGCTTCTCCCGCAAAGGTGTTCCCATTATAGTTGGCTCCTTTGAGTGCAACGAATAGGCTGTTTCTTTGGATATTTCTGGTATCCGTTGATATTCCCGAGCATTCGTAAAACAAGTCAAAAAGGGTTTGCATAGGCACTATAAAGCCCGATTTAACGGGCCTTATAATTAGTCACTTTATTATTTTATCTTTTTCTTCGAATTTTGGAAATTTAATCCTTTCGGACCGCCTTCTCTACTCATACAACATCTGAAACCAATGGTACATGTAGATTTATCTTCATCTAAGAAACGTCTGCTTCCGACAGCAAGCCAATAAGCTCTATCTTTCCATGACCCTCCTTTGTATACTCTGGATTTGTCAGAAATTAGAGTTGTTGGCCATGAAGTTCGATCTCCGGGTTTAACCTGAGCTCCGTTTAATCCAAATTCTTCATGTTCACTTTGATACATGATTAGATTTGGATCACGATTTGCTTGGTTAATTGCATTCTTACGGTCATCGTTTTCATAATAAATTGAACTTTCTATGTCGCCATCCAGATAATCGGCATAATCATCTCTTCTGTAATTTAGTCGACCAATATTTTCCTCTTCTGTAACATTTCTATAGCGCATTTTACCGGGGGTGTCAATAATATAATCTGTAAAGCCCTCTCTTAGCATAGAAACAATTTCAAACGCATATTCTTCTCCCTCTGGACCTGTTCTTAATTGATCAGCTAAAATTCCTTCAAACAATTTTTCTTGTATCGATGCTGAAGCTTCTACATCATATTTGTCGTTTTTCATTGCAATTGCGTCATCAATCACTTTATTTATGTCTCTTAATAATTTCAATTCAATAGAATCTTTTGTCTTATTGTGGGAAACATAAAATGGATCTGGAGCATAACCTCTTCTTGTAGGATTTCTCGAAGTTACGTTTTGAGAAATTCCTCGAGGTATTATGGTGTCATTTGGATCGTGTTTGTCAGCCGAAATACGCTGATAACGAATGCGTTCAAACTCGTTCAAGTACTCTTTCATGCCATGTACGTCAAAAGAAACTTGTTGACTTTTTATTTCAATTGAACCTTCGTTATTCAATAATTTAGTTTTAAATACATTCCCGCGGAAAGGACGAAATTCATCGAAATCTTCTGATGAAAGAGGACGGTACACATCTAATACCCATTCAGAAACGTTACCAGACATGTGATACAGCCCGTAGTCATTAGGCCAGAATGATTCAACAGGTGCAGTAACATCTGCTCCATCATTTAGATTACCTGCTACACCCATGTAATCGCCTCTGCCTCGAACAAAGTTTGCACGTATGGATCCCTGAAATTCTTCATTGTCCTGACGAACCCAATGTCCATTCCATGGATATATTCTTCTGTCGGGAATATTCTCAGAACCTTCTGCAACATTTCCAACTAACCCTGTTGCAGCGAACTCCCATTCCGCTTCAGTTGGAAGTCTGTATCGAGGAAGAAGAAGACCATCCTCCATTCGGATATTACGTGTACCTAATTTTTTTCCTTCGACGTTTGAAGGATTTAAATCTTGTACGTTTCTGATAACGCCCTCTTCATATTGCCCGGCCAAATACGCCTCGGTATTAAAGGTGTTTTCATCACGTTGATCTATGTTCCAATCCAAAATCCCTTCTCTGACTAGCACATACTCATTAACCCGATCTGTTCTCCATTTACAAAAATCATTCGCTTGTAACCAGGTTATTCCAACTACTGGATAGTCTCTGTATGAAGGGTGACGCAAATAATACTCGACATAATCTTCATTAAAACCAAGTGGAGAACGCCAGCTTAGCGTATCTGGTAGTGCATTCTTGTATACAATAGGATAAGATTCATAAGCCCTAGATATCCAATATAGATATTCCAACCAATGGAAATTGGTAACCTCGGTTTGGTCCATGTAGAAGGAAGAAACCGTGATGCGCGTAGGACGTGAATTCCAGTCATACATGACATCCTGTTCTGTCCGTCCCATAGTGAAGGTTCCCCCTTCAATGAGGATAAGTCCCGGTCCTGTTTCCTGATCTGCGTATGGTACTTTTTGGAACCCTCCGGTTCTTGGGTCGTTGTAGTTCCATCCGGTTGCAGATGAAGATTCTGTAGCACAAGAGGCTAGAATAGAACCCCCTAATAGAATCGCGAATATTTTTATGATTTGCATTTGAGATAGTTGAGTTTTCATAATTCTTCAGCTAAAGGTTACTTCTTTAAACGTAAATTTCAAATAAAGTTACAAAATTAAAACGACGGACATGAGATGGTCTTGAATGAAACAGTTTTCTTTTTGCATGACATATTTAGTCCCATTGAAATTTCGTGCGAGCCCCCGGTAAAACCATTATTGAGTTTCGATACGGTTAAATCGTAGCTGTAACCCAGTTTGAATTTTCCTGCAGACACTCCTACAGTTACAATAAATGCGTCTCTGTTTCTATACCAAACACCTGCATTGAATGAGCCATACTTCAGATATGTCCCAATGTTCAATTCTTGAAACCCATTTTGATACTGATAAATCACATTTGGCATGATCGAGGTGGAGTTGGAAAAGGATGATTTGGGGCTTAGTTGAATTTCTGCCCCCATGTGTGCTGTAATTCGCCAGGGCAGCAGAGAATTGCCAATAATCATTGACTCGTTTGGGCGATTTAAGTGGTGCCAAGATGCACCGGCAAAAAAATGTTTGCTAAAAACAACAGCTCCGGCCGAAGCATCAAAAAATCCTCTCGTCCCACCTCTTGGGACGTCACCGGTGGCGTAGATAAAACCACGACGAGGGTCTATCATATCACCAAATGTCAGTTTGCTCCAGTCTAATGATTTCTGATACCACGACGCTCGTGCACCAAACATCATCTTCCATTTTCGGCTCAATTGCAGATGATATGAGTATATTAAACCAAGCATCGATGTTTGAATGGTACCTTGTCCCTGCTGGTCATGAGTAGCCAGAATTCCAAAACCTCCGGAAACACTTTTTATGTAATGATCGAAAGATGCGCTGTAAGTAACATAATTTCCTGAAAGTTGAGGCCATTCATTGCGATAATTTATGCCAAATCTAGGGCATCCTTGTGAGCCCGCTAAAGCAGGATTTAGATAGAGTGGATTAGCATAGAACTGTGTGAACGTTGGATCCTGTGCATGCAGTCCGAAAATCAAAACCGTGAGTGAGCAGACCAGCATGAAACGTTTAAGTTCTCTCATTTTTTTAGTTATATCAAAATAGAACAAATCCGATCAAAGATAACGGAAATTTCATGTTTAGGTTACAAAAGTGATAAATCCTTAAAAATATTCGCAAAATAATTGCGTTATTTTTCAAGAATTTTAATTTTCCAATTCTCATATTTGCAAAATGATGACCAGTCAAAAAGGATTTTCGCTCTCAATTCGCTCTTATTTAATTTTTCTTTGTTTGACATTTGGATATTCTTTTGCTCAGCATACAGTTCATTTTAAACTACAATGGAAAGGACATAAAGTGGTTGAGAACAAAAATGAGGTAATCTACATCCCCTCCATTGAAGGTCAGGAGCCTGATAATGGTAAGCCCGTATTTTTCCATCGCTGGAATCTGACCGGTAATGAAGGGTCTATCCAATTAATTGATTATAAATTTACAATGGCTCCTGAACAAGATTTGGTTTATTTAAAAAGGTTTCATTTTATTCCGGAGGACACTCTTAGCATAATCATGAAAGTAACTAAGGACTGTCATGTGCCTTTTGCTGTAGTCCACCTCTTTCCTTATATATGGCATCAAGAGAAGCTTATGCGGGTTACTGAGCTGACTTTTAAGTTAGGTGCGCCGGATATTCCTGTCAAACAAGCTAAAATATTTAAAACTCAATCTGTGTTAGACAAGGGAAGTGGTTCATGGTATAAGATTGGCGTTACTGAGGAGGGAATTCATAAGATCGATAAATCCTTTTTTGAGTTGTGTGGAATATCTACTAAGGGATTAGATCCTAATTCCATCAACATCTTTGGTAATGGAGAGGGCAGGTTGCCTGAAGTTAATGGTCAACCATGTACGGATGACCTTGCTAAGAATGCCATATTTATTAGTGGTGACAGTGACGGGTCCTTTGACGACGGTGACTATATATTGTTTTACGGGTGGGGACCAAATCGCTGGAGGGCATCAGGTACTTCACAAATGGATCAGGACAAAAACATTTACAGTGATCAATCTTTCTACTTTTTGAATATCAATCCGATAGAACCTCCGCTCAGAATCACCAACAAGCCTATTGAAAATGCTACCCCAACGCATTTCGTTTCCTCTTATTCTTATTGCGACGTTTATGAACGGGATCTAGTTAACCTTGTTGGAGGTGGTCAGCGCTGGTATGGTGAATTATTCGACACGGACCTTGAACAACAATTTGATTTCAATATTCCTGACATTGATAATACGTCACCAATTTATTTTAAAACATCTATAGCGACTAATTCTGTAAATTCCGTTGGCACGGCAATAGATTTCTCCGTTAACGGTTTACTCTTGTCTACATCACCTCTACCAACAGTATCGAATGATTACATTCGATCCGTTAAGAGTTTTGCATTAACTGCGCCGGATCCTTTTGTTCCTCTTCGTATTAAGGTTACACGAAATTCACCGAATACTATAGTTTATTTGGATCGTATTTTGTTGAATGCCAGAAGGAGATTAGTTTTCATGCGCAACCAGTTCAATTTTAGGGATCTAACTTTGGTTGGAACTGGTAAGGTGGCATCTTACAGTATTCAAAATATGAAGCCCACAGCCTTTGTATGGGATGTTAGTGATCGACATATTCCATTTGTACAACAGGGTTTATTGACAGGAAGTGAATTTAACTTTGTCAGTAAGGCGGATACGATTATTGAGTTTGTGGCATCAGACGGAGTGTCATTCCTTTCTCCTTCATTTATTGGTGTGGTAGATCATCAAAATCTTCATGCTCTAGCTCAAGCAAAGTTGCTTATAGTAACTCATGAAATGTTCTTAAACCAAGCAGAACGATTAGCGTCTCTCCATGATGGACAAGGTATCTCAACTCATGTAGTGACAACGAGTCAGGTTTACAATGAGTTTAGTTCAGGTATGCAAGATCCCACGGCAATAAGACGATTCGTTAAGATGTTCTATGATCGTTCGGCTTCCAAGCCTCAAACGGCTCCGAGGCATTTGCTCTTATTTGGTGATGGCACATATGATCCGAAGAATAGAATCTCAAATAATAATAATTATGTGGTTACTTATCAAGCATTAAACAGTGAAAATCACATTTCTGCTATGGTCACGGATGATTATTTTGCCATGCTCGACGATGGAGAATCAATATCTCCAACTGATCTTATGGATGTAGGAGTTGGAAGGCTACTCGTTTCTGATTTGCAAATGGCCAAGGAGCAAGTTGATAAGATTGAACACTATATGAAAAACGGCTCAATGCTTTATTCCTCTACAAATGCGAATTGTGGCAAGGACGGGTTTAGTTCAACCTTTGGGGATTGGCGAACAAATTATGTTCAAATTGCCGATGACGAGGAGGATGGCTATTTCATTATACAAGATACGGAGCCACAGTATAAGGATGTTAAGTCAAACCAACCGGAGATGAACTGCGATAAATTGTATTGCGATGCATTTACTCAGGTTGTTACTGCTGGTGGTGAGCGTTACCCTGATGTCTTTAATGCAATTACTGATAGGGTTGAAAGGGGAGCCTTAGTCTTGAATTACGTCGGACATGGTGGAGAGGTGGGTTTGGCTCAGGAACGAATAGTAACTGTGCCTCAAATTCAGAGTTGGAAAAACATCGATCGTCTGAATTTGTTTGTTTCTGCCACATGTGAATTTACGAAATACGATGATCCCTCAAGAGTTTCTGCCGGTGAATGGGTTTCACTTAATCCAAACGGTGGAGCAATTGCCTTAATGACTACCTCCAGGTCTGTTTTTTTCGGAGTAAACACACTAACGGGTTTAAAGTTTTTTGAAACAGTATTCTCAAGAGACACAAAGAATGAGCCATTAGAGTTTGGTGAGATCATGCGCCGAACAAAAAATGGATCGGGTGCTAGTGATAATAAGCGAAGTTTCACACTTATTGGTGATCCTGCTCTAAAAATTGCCCTCCCTCGGATGAAAATTGTAACCGATAGTATAAATGGGCTAAGTCCTGCTGTTCAACAAGATACATTAAAGGCATTAAGTAAAGTCACCATTAAAGGACATCTGGAGGATTTCTCGGGCAATAAGTTGAATGATTTTTCTGGCACAGTGGTTCCTTCAATATTTGATAAGCCTAAGATAATCAGTACCCTTTCTCAAAATCCAGATTCCCCGATTATCGATTTTGAATTGCAAAAAAATGTAGTATACAGAGGTAAAGCAACCGTTACTAATGGGGAATTTATGTTCTCATTCATCGTCCCCAAGGATATAAATTATTCGTTGGGAAGAGGTAAAATTAGTTACTACGCTTACAGTTCTTCTACTGATGCTATTGGATCGGATAGTTTGTTTTATATCGGAGGATTTGATACGGATGCCGTTCAGGATGTTAACGGTCCCGATATTGATTTGTATATTAACGACAAAAATTTTGTTTCCGGTGGGGTTACGGATGAAACTCCGGTTTTGATAGCAAAACTTTTTGACCAAAATGGAGTGAATACGGTTGGCAGTGGAATAGGACATGATTTAACTGCCGTAATTGATGGTAACACGGCCGAACCAATTGTACTAAATAATTATTACACTTCGGATATTGATTCGTATCAGTCAGGTGAAGTAAGATACACCTTTCCGAGATTGGAAAAGGGTAGGCACGTTTTGACCTTAAAAGTTTGGGATGTGAATAACAATTCATCTGAAAAAAGTTTAGAATTTAATGTCGTTGAAAAGCAGGACTTTACACTTAGTCATGTGATTAATTATCCAAATCCGTTTACAACACATACTTCTTTTTATTTTGAGCATAACCAAATATGTTCACAGTTAGAGGCGCAGATTCAGGTGTTCACGGTGTCTGGTAAGCTGGTTAGGACAATTAATCAAACGGTTAATACGCCCGGATTTCGGTCTCAGGGTGTTGAATGGGATGGTAAGGACGATTTCGGAGATCAATTGGCTAAGGGAGTTTATGTTTATGCAATTAAGGTTAACACTTCGGACGGTCTTAAAGCAGAAAAGATCGAAAAATTGGTATTATTACGTTAGTAGTACAATAAAGGAGATCTATCTGCGTATATTTGTTAATCTTTTTTTATGTTATGTTAGCTAAGTTTAATTTCTTTTTCTTTTGTTTCATCTTTCCTGCTTTGGTGATAGCCCAACCTTCTTCTTCTAAAGTTACGCAGAATGACCTTCAGATGAATACTATAACGACTGCTGTTCCTTTTATGGCAATTACCCCTGATTCCAGGGCAGGTGGGATGGGAGACGCCGGCACAGCGCTTAGTGGTGATGCCAATTCTGTTTATTGGAATACCTCTATGTTGATATTTGCCAAGCAAAAATCGGAAGTCAGTCTTTCATACACACCATGGTTGAGACAGTTGACGAATGATATGCATTTATCGTATCTATCAGGTTATTCTAAAATTAATGATCGTCATGTTATCTGTGGTGCATTGCGTTATTTTAGTTTGGGTGAAATTACGTTTACAGACGCCTTAGGAAATGTCATAAGAGATGATAAACCAAGTGAATTTGAACTTACAGGATCGTATGCCTTTCGCTTGAGTCAAAAATTGAGTATTGGAATCAATGGGAAATTTGCATATTCAAATCTTACCGGGGGCTTGACTGTCGCAGGTGTAAATACAAAGGCAGGGTTAGTTGGTGCCACCGATGTTTCTTTCACGTATTTAGATGATGACGTGAAGTTGGGTAATGTCACAGGTACATACGCTTTTGCCGCGACAATTAATAACGTGGGAAATAAAATTGCTTATTCTGAGTTAGCAGAAAGGGATTTTATTCCAATGAATCTCAAGATAGGAAATGCATTTACAGCGGAAATTGATAAGTACAACAAATTGACTGCTTCATTTGATCTTCAAAAGTTGCTGGTGCCCTCTCCTGCATATTATGATTTTTATCAAAAAGAATACCAAATGATCTCCGGACGTAGTTCAGACGTTGGTGTAATTGCAGGTATGATTCAATCTTTTTATGATGCCCCCGGAGCACCTACAACCGATGCTGCTGGAAATTACATTCAAAATGCCGACAAATCCTTTCAAGTCGAAAAGGGATCAACGCTAAAAGAGGAACTTTCTGAGATCAACATGGCGCTTGGCATTGAGTATTGGTACAACAATGTTCTTGCGCTTCGAAGCGGGGTGTTTTATGAGAATAAGAATAAAGGTAACCGACAATATTTTAATGCAGGTATTGGCTTTAAATACAATAAATTTGGAGTTGATGTATCCTATTTAGCATCTTTAAACGGCAGACAAAGTCCTTTAGCTAATACGTTGAGGTTTACGCTTCGCTTTACGCTTGATTCAGACGCGAACGAAAGCAAGGTGTCTAACCCGAATAAAATCTAAATGCAAATTAGAGTTGGTTTTGGTGTTGACGTTCATCAGTTAGCTGATACAAATGAGCTATTTATAGGTGGTAAAAAGATAGAATCCGATTTAGGTGCTGTGGGACATTCGGATGCTGATGTCCTGTTGCATTCTATTTGTGATGCATTGTTAGGAGCAGCTAATCTCAGAGATATTGGTTATCATTTCTCGGATAAAGATCCTAAGTACAAAGGAATTGATTCGAAGATCCTTCTGAAAGAGGTGATAAACCTGCTTTCCCAAGATGGATGGAAGGTCGTTAATTTGGACTGTACGGTGATTCTGGAAAATCCAAAATTAAATCGACATGTTCCTGAAATGCAACAGATCATAGCCGGAATTTTACAAATAGATGTTAGTCAAATCTCCATCAAAGCAACGACACACGAGAAGGTGGATTCTTTTGGAGAACGAAAAGCGATAAAGTCTTACGCTGTTTGTCTTATTCATAAATAGGGTTTTCTATTAAGAGTTGTCTCTTATCCCTATATTTGTATAAACCTTTTCAGAAATGAAGATTAATTCTCAATATACCACGAAGGAAAGCCTTCTTGAATTGCATAATAAGCCTCTTCTTGAACTTGTTTTCGAAGCTGCTGCAATTCACCGTCAGTACCACAATTCACGTGAAGTACAAATGTCTTCTCTCTTGAGTATTAAGACGGGTGGTTGTCCCGAAGATTGCGGCTATTGTCCGCAGGCAGCACGTTATCACACTGATGTGGAGGCGCATAAACTTATGACCTTAGAATCTGTTGTTGAACAGGCCAGAAATGCAAAAGCCAACGGCTCATCTCGTTTGTGTATGGGTGCGGCTTGGAGAGAAGTCCGTGATAATAAGGATTTTGACACGGTAGTGGAAATGGTTCAGGCGGTGAATGATCTTGATATGGAGGTCTGCTGTACACTTGGGATGCTGAACGAAGAACAAGCAGTTCGATTGAAAAAAGCAGGATTGTTTGCCTATAATCACAACCTCGATTCTTCGAGAGACTTTTACAAAGACATTATATCAACGCGGGAATACGATGATCGTTTGAATACGATCGAAAATGCGCGCAAGGCAGGAATTACGGTTTGTTCAGGTGGGATTATTGGTATGGGCGAGGCTGTAGAGGATCGTATTGGATTGTTGATGAGCTATATAGAAATGGATACTCCACCGGAATCCATTCCAATCAATGCCCTAGTAGCCGTGGAAGGAACACCGCTGGAAGACCAGAAACCAATTGAACAGTGGGAAATGATTCGTATGGTGGCAACAACGCGAATTGTCTTTCCGGAATCTGTCGTTCGACTTTCCGCCGGAAGAACGAAGATGAGCATGGAAGCTCAGGCGCTTTGTTTTATGGCAGGTGCAGGATCTATATTCGCAGGGGACAAACTTCTTACAACACCTAATCCTGAGTTCAATGAGGATAAGGAGATGTTTAAGATCCTTGGATTGATTCCCAAAGAAGCATTTGCTGATGGTGAAAAACCGGTTACAGAACCTGACGAAAAGATTTTAGCGCGTAAGAAGCAAGAATCTGAAAGGGCTGCAGAATTAGAAGTAGCTCGTGAAATAGCAAAAGCGGAGGGGTTCGAACCACGAAAAGTGAAAACAGTATAGCGCCTGAATGGATGCAAAACTGATCCATAAATTAAACGAACGAATAGAAGAGGGGACGATACGTTCCCTTTCTCGTTTTGAGGATAGCATTGATTTTTGTTCGAACGATTATCTGGGATTGGCAAGGTTTAGTCCTGTAGGAGAACGAACCATTTTGGGTAGTACGGGTAGTAGATTGATCTCAGGTAACTCCAGGGAAGCAATTGAATGTGAGATGTTTATCTCACAACATTTCAAGACTGAGGCAGCGCTCGTTTTTAATTCGGGTTATGATGCTAACCTTGGCTTTTTTGGGGCAATTCCACAGAAAGGCGATACGGTCATTTATGATCAGTTGATCCATGCCAGCGTGCGAGATGGTATTCGCCTGTCACATGCCCGGTCCTTGTCATTTGAACACAATTCCTTGGAAGATCTGGAAAAGAAATTGAGGTTGGGAGAAGGAACGCGATACGTGGCCATTGAAAGTTTGTATTCTATGGATGGCGATCTGTCTCCTATCAGCGTCATCGCGGCATTGTGCAAAAAATACGGAGCTTATTTGATTGTGGATGAAGCGCACGCGGCGGGAGTGCTTGGAAAAGGCCTCGTGGATGAATTAGGATTGAGTGATCTTGTTTTTGCCCGGCTGATCACCTTTGGTAAGGCCTATGGTACGCATGGTGCAGTGATCGTGGGACCCAAAATTCTGAAAGATTTTCTTATCAATTTCGCACGTTCGTTTATTTATACCACGGCCTTGCCACCTTCAACGTATCAGTTGATGCAACAAAGGTGTATGCAGGATCTAATTGAAGTTCAAGATCAGCTTCAGGAACGCATTTCCCGTTTTAGAAGTCAGATGGTACATGATATGTTGGTTTCCGATGCTAGATCACCCATTCAAATTGTTCAGGTTGGCACAGTTGGTCGAACAAAAGAAATGGCGGATAGGTTGCAAAGACTCGGTTTTGCTGTTAAGCCGATCTTTAGTCCAACGGTGCCGAAAGGAAAGGAACGAATTCGCATTTGTTTGCATGCGTTTAATACTCAGGATGAGATCATACGGCTTTGTCAGGAAATTCTGAAATCATTTAATGTATAAAGGCGCAGCAGGATTTTAACCGCGCAGTAGTAATAAAGGTAATCCTACGGAACGTAACGATTGTTACAATTAAATTTTTGGTTGATTAATCTACCAATTCCCATACACTTCTGTACGCCTGAATGGATTCCAAATAATCCAGAAACTGACCATAAAAGGGATCCGAACCAAGCGTGGCGCTGTCTCCAACGACGAATAGTTTTTCTTGTGCGCGGGTCATTGCAACGTTCATTCTTCGATAATCGTTTAAAAATCCGATATTTCCTTCTTGATTCGAACGCACAAGCGATATAATCACGTTTTCGGCTTCCTGTCCCTGGTAGCTGTCGATGGTTCTCACTTTAAACTCCGGAAACAACTCTCTAAGAAGGCTAACCTGTCCGGTATAGGGAGAGATAAGCACGGTATGTTTAGGTGGCAATTCAAAATGGCGTATCAGTTTGGTAATGGCGGAGGCTTCACCCGGGTTTTGCAGACTGGTACCACCCTCTCCGCTTTCCTCTGCGCAGTCAGCACCTGCCGTATCGTAAAAGAAGAGATGTTCTCCTGCCGTTTGAAGTGGAGTGTCGGTTTGTACTTTCCCTTCATAGAAATACCGGTTCGAAAATTCCGCAATGGGTTGTTTCATTCGGTACTGAACATTAAGTAGGTTAAATGCAGTAAGCGATTCGGTACACACTTCTAGAATGGATTTATTGAAGCCGAGCTGCAAAGCTTCCTGGGACAAGAGGGTAGGAGGTAACTGAAAATGATCTCCTGCCAGTATAATTTGTTCTGAAAAGGGGATAATGCTCCACGCCAAAGGTTCGAGACACTGACCTGCTTCATCAATAATGAGCTTGTCAAATGTGGTTTCGCTATCCTTGAATTCATCCGAAATGCCCATAGGGGTACCAAGAATTACTTGCGCTTTTTCGAATAATTTTTCCTCGTTGTATGCTTGAATATCACGAATCTGCTTTCTAAGTTGCTTTACCTCTTTCAATATCAGGTTGCGCTGATCACGTTCTTCTTTTCCGAAGTGACGCTTGTATTGATGCGCCATTCTTCTCAATTCTTCCGCCTGGATCTTCAGGCGTTTGACTTCTTTCTCTTCCTTGCTGTTTTTTAGTTTGCCTTCCGGTGTAATCGGCAGAATAGCTTCAGTGACCTTCGTGTTGTTACCGATCCGTAAGATCTCGATCTTTGGATGCTTTCGATGCAGTTGTTGAGCGAAATGATCCACGGCGGCATTGCTGGGAGCAGATATAAGTATGCGTTTATTCTGCTTGCATAACTGATGCACTGCTTCGATCAGTGTTGTAGTTTTTCCTGTTCCCGGCGGACCATGCACAATGCGAATGGCATCGGTTCCAAAGACGATCTCAGAAATGGCTTGCTGCTGACTTTCGTTCAAATGCTTATTCTCCCATTCGAGTATTGGGAAGGTAGCCGATTGAGTTGTTGATAGTTCCGTATCTGAGTGAATTCGTTCGAACAGATTTGACAGTCTTTTGCTAAATGAGATTGCTTGAACAGACTCTTTCATTCGCTGGGTTGTTCGAACATCCGGTGCTACTTTTATCCCAACTCCATCGTCTTCGATCCAATCCGGAAAATCCGGAGCAAATAGCCTGAATCCCCCCTTTTTACCATCGAAAAAGAGCAACATGCCTTTAACAGATTCCTCTCCGCTGCAAAATCCTTCGATAGCACACCCATCCCTGAATCCGCCAGCGTCGCTTGGAAAAGGAGTGCTGAAACTAATTTCGGGATAATCGAGGTAACCAAAGCTTTTTCTCGTAATCCTGATCGGGTGGATTGCAAGTCCGGAATTCTTCAAAAGTTTGAGAGAAGCGCCACCATCCAGTAAATACCTTTTACGCTCTTCCTGTTCTTCTAGTTCGATTCCTCGAAGTAAGATGTTTAAGTGTATTTCCATTGCAGTGCATTAAATTCCATCTAAAAAGGAAGGCATAAGAAAAAATACAGTGTCTATGAATTGTAGTGTCCCTTCTTTAGTGAGCACGTTTTCATCATGAAGGTCTTCAAGGATAATTCCAAGATCAGGGTTAAAATAGTCGTTATCCCTTTTGTTTAAAAAACCATTAGCACTTAAAAATATTTTTACATTGGAAAGATCTGTTTTTTCTGTTGCTTGAACATAAGGTTGTTTTACAACTGCATGAAGTTGATCGGTTTTAATGAAACCGAGTAGTTGATAAGCCAAATGGGGGAAGAAAAAATTATGCAGAAGAAGGCTGTAAAAATAATCTTCCCAAAAAGCATAGAAGATAGTGTTGTTTAATTTTAGAACATACTCTGATTCAGAAAATTCATATATTTTTTGTTCTGCACCTTCACCGATGTACTTTCGCTCTTCAAGGTTTGTGTACCAAAAGTTCTGTAAATCAATAAACTCAACTAAGATTTGCGTTTCTTGTTCTTTGAAGAACTCTGTTTTTTCAACGTCAAGTATTGAGTTCTTTTTTCTTCTAATGTGGTCGGTAATTGCTTGGATAGTTTCTCCATGCTTAACTGTTCCATCTCCTGAAATGATACGCTGTAGTTCATGTTTTAATGACATTTATGTAAAGATATAAAAAACGATCCTTTTTGTAAAATCCAGAAATCTGTAAGAGTCAACCGAAAGCGAAGCATCGGGATGTTTCGAGAACAGGCTTCCAAACAAAAAAGACCGGCATGACCGGTCTTTCAGTAAATGTTAACGAAGGATTAAACCGACGCAATTTTATCGGACATATATTCTCCGGCTTTCAGTTTACCAACTATCTTGGAGAAACATTCAATGGTGTATTCTACATCTTCCAGCGTGTGAACGGCGGTCGGAATTAAACGCAAAATAATCATTCCTTTAGGAACGACAGGATAAACTACCATGGAACAGAAGATGTTGTAATTTTCTCTTAGGTCGTAGATAAGGTTGGTTGATTCAGGAATTGAACCGCTCATATAAACGGGTGTTACACATGAATCTGTAGGCCCTATATCGAAACCGGCTTTTTTTAATCCACTTTGTAGCGCATTGGTAATTTCCCAAAGTTTGTCTTTCAATTCAGGATGGTTTCGCATCAATTCCAAGCGTTTCAAGGCACCAATTACCAATGGCATAGGCATAGCTTTAGCGAAGATTTGTGAACGCATGTTGTACCGGAGGTATTCAACCACCTGTTCATCGCTGGAGATAAATCCACCTATCAAACCGAAAGATTTCGCGAACGTTCCGAAATAGACATCGATGCCATCTTGGCAACCCTGTTCTTCACCGGTACCTGCTCCTGCTTTACCGAGTGTACCGATTCCGTGAGCATCATCCACAAACAAACGGAAGTTGAATTTTTTCTTTAAAGCAACGATCTCCTTCAGCTTTCCTTGATCACCACGCATACCAAATACACCTTCCGTGATAACGAGGATTGCTCCACCTTGTTCTTCGGCGAGTTTTGATGCACGATCCAATTGTTTTTCACAATCTTCTACGTCATTGTGTTTAAAAACGTATCTTTTGCCCATGTGTAAACGAACACCATCAAGAATACATGCATGCGATTCAGCGTCATAAACGATTACATCACGCCGGTCAACTAAACAGTCAATCGCTGATACCATAGCTTGGTAACCGAAGTTGCAAAGTATAGTGTCTTCTTTTTTAACAAATGCAGATAATTCTGCTTCAAGTTGCTCGTGAAAATTCGAATTTCCACTCATCATACGCGCTCCCATCGGGGCAGCAAGACCAAACTCCGCAGCTGCTTTAGCATCCGCTTCACGTACTTCAGGATGATCAGCGAGTCCGAGGTAATTGTTCAAACTCCAGTTGAGACGTTTTTTACCACGAAAAACCATGTGCGGACCAATCGCTCCTTCCAGTTTAGGGAAGGTGAAATAGCCATGCGATTCCTTAGCATGTTGTCCGATTGGACCTCTATTTGCTTTTATTTTTTCAAAAATGTCTTGAATCATATTGTCTTTTTTTCAGTTGACTGATACCATCAAATATTCCAATGAATACTGCAAAAGTAGGCTTTTTAGCAAATCTTTCAGGAATGTCTATATGAAATTATCAACACCATATGTTCAAATTTATAAGTGTTTATCCAATAAATAGATGAATGACGAGATCGCTGCAGCTCCTAGTTCCAACTCCCGTTTATTTACATTTTCGAAGACATCAGTCTCCGAGTGGTGATAATCAAAATAACGTTGTGAATCAGGGATGTATCCAAATAAAGGAATGCCCGGAAAAGTTTGTTTCAACGGGCCAATATCTACACCGCTTTCCCCTCTCTCAAGGTCGTAGATCCCATACGGGAGAAAGAGATCTATAAAGCTTTTTAATAGATTGACATGTTTTTCTTCAGCGTCGCAGTGAAAACCTCTAGGAGCAAAGCCTCCTTGATCACTCTCCATCGCAGCGATCTGTTGCTCACCGCGTTCTTTAGTCCAAGTTGCGTAGGTTTTTCCTCCGAGGTTGCCATTTTCTTCGTTCATGAAGAATACCAGGCGCAAGGTATGTTTGGGCTTGTATCCCTTTTCCTTCAGCAATCGTAGCGCTTCCAGACAATGAATCACTCCGGCACCATCGTCGTGTGCCCCTTCTCCGGTATCCCAGGAATCCAGATGTCCACCAAAGGTTATGATTTGATTTGGATAGGTCAATCCGGTCATTTCTGCGATTACATTGTAGGAATCCACATCCGGGTATGACTGACAATTTAGTTCCAGCGCAAAACGAACGTTCTTGTGAGAGCTCAGATAGGTTGAAATAAAATTTGCATCTACCGTAGATACGGCTGCTGCAGGAATTTTCGTGATTGAATCGTGGTATAACATTATCCCCGTATGAGGATGGTCGTCTTCAGGAATCGCAAGTGAGCGTATAATAACAGCTTTTGCGCCCAGTTTTGAAGCCTCTATTGCACCTTCACCCCTGACAGCCCAGCAACCTCCATAGGCTCTAAAGGTAATGATCTTCTGTTGGTCCATCAGTTGGTTGATGAAAACGATTTTTCCTTCAACTTGCTTTCGACTAGCTCGCTTTAATGCTTCCAGTGTAGCGAATTCAATAAGTTCTTCTTCAAGCATTCCGCTCGTAGCAACTGATCCGCCTAGTGCCAGCACATTGATCTTATGAAGGCTGCCTTTTTCTCCTTTTAGCCAGGCTGATTCAGTCGTGCCACGTTCCCAGTGTGGGACTTTGATCGGCTGTAAATAGACTTTGTCAAAGCCATAAGATTCCATACGTGCTTTGCTCCATTCCACCGCCATTTGTGCTTCAGGAGATCCTGAAAGTCGTGCGCCAACATCTTTGCAAAGGCTGCGAAGGTCTTCATAGCTTCGACCTTTGGTTAGCGCTTCGTTAAATAAGGAACGAATAAATAACGAGTCATCTTCTTGTGCAAACAGACCTGGTAGCGAAAAACAAAATAAGTAGATCAGCCAAATTTTAATCGGGATAAAAATACAAAATATTTCAAGTCCAATTTAGGTTTAGACTCCCTTTCCTTTGATAGTATTATCTTTGCACAAAATTTCTGCTATGTCATTAAAATGTGGGATTGTTGGACTTCCAAATGTCGGGAAATCTACTCTTTTTAATTGTCTATCCAATGCCAAAGCTCAGTCGGCAAACTTTCCATTTTGTACGATCGAGCCCAATATCGGAACAATCTCTGTTCCGGATCTGCGACTGGAAAAGCTGGAAGCACTGGCTAAGCCACAGCGCGTAGTTCCCACAACAATGGAGATTGTGGATATTGCCGGCTTGGTCAAAGGCGCTTCTAAAGGAGAAGGTCTTGGAAATCAGTTTCTTGCTAATATCAGGGAAACCGATGCCATTATTCATGTGTTGCGCTGTTTTGATGATGGAAACATTATTCATGTCGATGGTAGCGTTAACCCGATTCGGGACAAGGAAATCATTGATATTGAATTGCAGCTGAAGGACTTGGATACGATTGAAAAACGGATAGTTTCTATTGCACGAATGCTGAAATCAGGCGATAAGGAATTGGTGAGGGAAAATGAGGTGGCACAGAAGATAAAAAAGGCCCTAGAGGAAGGCAATTCAGTTCGTTCAGTTGAATTTGATGATAAGGAACAGGAGATCGTAAAGAAATTTCAGTTGATCACATCAAAGCCGGTATTGTATCTGTGTAATGTGGATGAAGCGTCTGTGAAAACCGGAAATGCATACGTTGATCGCGTGAGAGAAGCTGTGAAGGAGGAAGAAGCGGAAGTGCTTGTGATCGGTGCAAAAATCGAGGCAGATATTACTGAACTCGAAACCTATGAAGAACGGCAGCTCTTTTTGGACGAGCTTGGTCTCGAAGAGCCCGGTGTAAACAGATTAATTCGTTCTGCCTACAGCTTGTTGGATCTGCAAACATATTTTACTGTAGGAGAAAAGGAAGTGCGTGCTTGGACGATTCGCAAGGGAATGTCTGCGCCACAAGCAGCGGGCGTAATTCATACCGATTTCGAAAAAGGTTTCATCCGCGCTGAGGTCATGAAATATAATGATTACACCACTCTCGGTTCAGAATATGCAGTAAAAGAAGCCGGGCGCTTCAAAGTTGAAGGAAAAGAGTATTTAGTGGAGGATGGTGACATCATGCATTTCCGTTTTAATGTGTAATTTGTTATATTTAGTCATTAATATTTCAAATCATGTTAATTACTGCAAATAACCCCAATCTTACTTCTTGGGTACCAGTACCCGCTAATTCTGATTTTCCGATTCAGAATCTACCATTGG
>JBIKYP010000004.1:0-57555 GCA_044355195.1 Crocinitomicaceae bacterium
TATTTTTAAAGTTAATGGTGAAAAACCGAGGGTAGGTGTACGTATCGGGGAGCATGTGTTGGATCTGAAAACGCTTTTTGTTCTAGGATACCTGGAGAATTTGTCATTCGAACTTTCAGACTTCGATAATGAATTCCTGAATTCTATGATGAAAAAAGGAAAGAAAGGAACACGTGAGTTGCGAAATCGTATTTCCAAATTGTTACGTTCTGATGTGCAAGATCTTCAGAAAAATGAACATCATGTGGCACAGGTGTTAATTCCGTTAGACCAGGTTGTAATGTGTATGCCTATTCAGATCGGGGATTATACGGATTTCTACTCTTCCAAAGAACATGCTAACAATGTAGGAATGATGTTCAGGGACCCGGCAAACGCTCTATTACCAAACTGGCTATGGATTCCTGTAGGTTATCACGGTAGATCTAGTTCAGTGATCCTTTCGGGAGTTCCAGTGCATCGTCCTAAAGGACAAATAAAACCTAAAGATGATCAGTCTCCAATTTTTGAAGCCACCCGTCAGTTGGATTTTGAATTAGAAATGGCTTTTATTACTTACGATGGTAAACCTTTGGGAGACAGCATTAGTACCGCTGAGGCAGATGACTACATTTTCGGTATGTGCCTCTTTAATGATTGGTCTGCGCGCGACATTCAGAAATGGGAGTATGTGCCACTTGGACCATTCCTTGCAAAGAACTTTGCATCTTCAATTTCCGCATGGATAGTTACGTTGGATGCATTGGAGCCTTATAAAGTAGATACTCCGGTTCAAGTTCCGGAAGTCTTGAGTTACCTGAAATTCGAAGGCCAACGTTCCTATGATATTCATCTCGAGGTTGCTATCGTTCCTGAAGGCTCTGAGGAAACAACAATTAGTCGATCCAATTTCAAATATATGTATTGGAATATGGCACAGCAACTTGCACACCATACGGTGAATGGCTGTAATGTTCGCTGCGGTGATTTGATGGGTTCAGGAACGATCTCCGGACCTAGGGAAGATTCTTATGGATCGATGCTAGAATTGGCCTGGAAGGGTACAAAGCCGGTAAAGATGAAAGATGGGTCGGAAAGAATTTTTATTTTAGATAACGATACGGTAATTATGCGAGGTTATTGCGAAATGAACGGAGTGCGTATCGGGTTTGGTGAAGTAAGCTCTAAGATTCTACCGGCGAAAAGTTAAATAGCTATGACCAATTTTTCTTCCACCTATCCTAATATTGATCTCGAGAGGGAGCGAAAGGAGATTCTGAACGCGTTTAAAGGGTTGCTGAGGGCTGTTAAAGATCGATCAAAAGACGATACCCGTATTATCAGAAAGGCTTTTGATGTGGCCGTGGAGGCACATAAAGATATGCGCCGGAAATCGGGAGAGCCATATATATATCATCCTATTGCTGTTGCCCGTATATGTGCAGAAGAAATGGGGCTTGGGGCTACAGCAGTAGTTTGCGCCTTGCTTCATGATACGGTAGAGGACACACACATTACTTTGCGTGACATTGAAGATCTTTTTGGGGCAAAGGTGCGATTAATCATTGATGGGTTAACAAAAATTCCTGAAGTATTTGATGAGAATGCCTCTGTTCAAGCAGAGAATTTCCGAAAAATGATTCTTACCATTTCGGATGATATACGTGTGGTGCTAGTCAAGATAGCCGACAGGTTGCACAATATGCGAACACTTGGAAGTATGCGTCCTGACAAGCAATTAAAAATTGCCTCTGAAACTAAGTTTCTTTATGCCCCATTGGCTCACAGATTGGGACTGTATTCTTTGAAAAGCGAGTTAGAGGATTTGGCCATGTTATACAGTGAGCCCGATATATATGCCAATATCGAGGCAAATTTGAAATCTTCTAAGGATGTGCGAAACCGGTTTATCCGACGTTTTGTTGCGCCGATACGTGAAGCATTAGTTCATGAAGGTTATGTATTTGATATAAAGGCACGTACAAAGTCAGTTTCTTCAATTTGGCGTAAAATGACTACGAAAGGTGTACCCTTTGAGGAGGTGTATGATCTTTTTGCTATCCGTATTATTGTAGACACGCCTATAGAACTCGAAAAACCGGATTGCTGGAGAATTTACAGTATAGTAACTGATTTCTATCAGCCTAGCCCGGATCGTTTACGCGACTGGATTTCAACCCCTCGAGCCAATGGTTATGAATCTTTGCATACTACGGTGATGTCGCCTCAAGGTAAATGGGTAGAGGTTCAGATTCGCTCTAAGCGTATGGATGAGATAGCGGAGCATGGATTAGCGGCACATTATAAGTACAAAGAGGCAGACGCTGAAGAGAGTAAGTTCGACCGTTGGATATCTGAGATTCGTGAACTTCTGGAGAACCCTGATGCAAATGCAATGGATTTTGTAAATGAGTTCAAATTAAATTTATTTGCAGACGAGATATATGTATTTACACCCAAAGGAGAATTGCGAGTTTTGCCCAATGGATCAACTATACTCGATTTTGCCTACGATATTCATACAGCTATTGGAGATAAGTGTATAGGTGCCAAGGTAAATAATCGATTGGTTCCTTTGAGTTATCAGTTACAAAACGGTGATCAGCTGGAGATCATTACTTCGGCCAAGCAAAAACCGAATGAAGAATGGTTGCGCTTTGTTAAATCTGCTCGGGCTAAACAAAAGATAAGGAATTCCTTAAATGAGGAAAGAAAGGCGATAGCGCAGGATGGTAAAGAAATCCTCGACCGTAAATTTAAGCAGTACAACATTCGATTTGTTTTGGAGAATGTTACTTTCCTTGAAAAGTATTACCAAGTACCCTCCCTCATTGAACTTTATTTCCGTATTGCCAAAGGAAAGGTCGATCTAACTAAGTTGCGTGATTTGGATTGTGTTGCCGGAATGTTGCAGTATGAAAAGAAGAAAGCTGTTAAAAAGGATAGGCATCAAGACGACATTGTTCCGAAGATTGAAAAGGAAGACACCTTAATTATCGGTGAGGACTTTAAGAATATTCAGTACCAGATGGCACGATGCTGCAATCCGATACCGGGTGATCCTGTGTTTGGGTTTATTACGATTAGTGATGGGATAAAGATCCACAGAAACAATTGTCCCAATGCCGAACACATGATGTCAAAGATGGCTTATCGATGCGTAAAGGCAAAATGGAAGTCTCAGGAATCGGTAGAACGAATCGCGGCGATTCAAATTACAGGAATCGACAATTTGGGTTTGGTAAACCGGCTCACGGAGATTATTTCAAAACAACATCACGTAAATATGAAGTCCATTAGCTTTGAATCTTTCGATGGAATCTTTGAAGGTAGGATGAAGGTTTTGGTTTACGATACGGAACACTTAGAACAGCTCATGAGGAAATTTGAGGAGGTGGAGGGAGTTCAGCGCGTTGTACGTTGGGACTCAGAGGAGGAAGCACATTAATCGTTTAAGAGCTCTTTCCAGTTCTTCGGTCTTAGCGTGGCCATCCATTTAAATCCTTGAACAAATAATTCTCGGGGATCGATTTTATCCATAGGAAAAAATACTCCTTCAGGCTGATCGAAATAGGTGATTCCGGTTACTTCTCCACTATCAAGATAGATTCGTAAGTCGCTGGCGAACAAACGGTTCATTCCAACACGCTTGATAACGAGAGACGAGTCTGTGAGTTCTTCTTTCTCCGGAAAAAATAGTGTTCGTGCATTACCGCTTACATCTGTTCTTATCAATTCATTAGAAGAAAACAGGGAGCTAATCCGTTTACCGGCGACTTGATTATAATATGCTCCCGAATCAATTTCCATGAGCACGGTTGCATTTTCGTAAATCTCAGCTCGTTCAATAATCGAATCATTTATTATCAGATCGATTTTATTACCCTTTAATTCACTATTTCTGCTCCATACAATAGGATTGTTCATGAGTTCTATTTCTCCTGAAGCCTCATTATAATGGAGACTGTCGCAAACCGCTTGAAACGACCGATTAAAAAGTTTGGCTCTATGAAAAGCCTTAGACATAAGTATGTTTCCTGAGGAGTCATTCAAATTAAACAACGTATCAGCATGAATGAAGATGCTGTCTTTATGATGAATTTTAATAGCCAGCGCATGTCCAGTTAGATAAGAAAAATGTTCTTTATCCGATCTCACAGCTTTATCACCCTGAAACCAAATGTTTTTTAGGGTATCACGAAAAAATACGTGACCACGACCGCTTGAACGGCCTTTTTGTGGCTGATACAGGAGAGTATCACCCGCGATTGTTCTTGATCCGTCTATTATTTTGGCACGGCCAATAAGGCTGCCTTCCTCTGTCGGAATATGGTACCAACCCCTATCACAGAAAAGTTCCGTAGTATCTCTCAGAATTTTTGTTGGACCGAAGAAATAAGTGAGTTGTTTTGCATAGTTGTATTGAAGCGTGTCGGTCAACATTCTTATTTCATCGTTTCGATAGCTCACCTTCCCTTTAAAAAAGAAATTTTTTGATTCTGGGTAGAAGTATCCTACGCGACTGGAAAGAACCTCATTCGACAAGATGCTTTCGATTTTTCCACCATGTCGGAAAATGGCTTGACCCTTTTTTGAATTGTACTCAAGAGAGTCGGTAGTGAGTTTATATTGCTGATCTCGTACTCGAACATGTCCCCAAAGTTTTGCTTTCTTGGTTTTTCCGTCGTAGTAAAGCGAATCGCAGAACAGATTGATGTCGTCCTTTATAATGTGCACATTGCCGAAGGCCTTCACAATGTTCAATTTGTCGTAATAATGAGCTGAATCACAGTACATCGTGTTTCCTTGGTAACGAAAATTGACACCACCTACAAGGTATTGGTAGCCCAGTTGTCTGTGGTAGCCCAGTTTCTCAGAACCTGGAAGTAATTCTAAACTGTTCTCCTGAGCCCAAACTAAAGAGTACGGAAAAAAAAATGCGCTCAGGACAAGCGCAGTTTTCAGTATTTCAAGCAAGTTTTTCAACTCAATGGTTACTTAAGGTTTGCTTACGATCGGGACCAACGGAAACAACGGTGATAGGAACTTCCAGTTTTTCCTCGAGATAACTTACATAGTTTTTTAGTGCTTCCGGAGCTGTTTCATAGTTCTCAAGTGTTGTAAGATCGCAATTCCAGCCTTCCACCTCTTCATATACGGGTGTCATATTCGCATCATGCACGTCAAATGGAAAATCATGTGTTTCCACACCATCGATTAAGTAATGCGTACATACCTTGATTTTGTTGAAAATGCTTAATACATCCGCCTTCATCATAGAAAGTTCAGTTACTCCATTCACCATTATAGCATAACGCAATTGCGGAAGATCGATCCAGCCACAGCGTCTAGGTCTACCGGTAGTTGCGCCAAATTCTCGACCTTCCTTTCGGATTGCTTCACCTGTCTCGTCTTCCAACTCGGTAGGGAAAGGCCCACTTCCAACACGGGTACAATACGCTTTGAAAATTCCGATCACTTTTCCGATGCGTGTTGGCGCAATCCCAAGACCGATGCATGTTCCAGCAGTTACTGTATTGGATGAGGTTACAAACGGATAAGTCCCAAAGTCGATATCCAGCATCGTGCCCTGGGCGCCTTCAGCCAATACTTTTTTACCTTCTCTTAAAGCCCGGTTCAGGTAATGCTCGCTGTCAACTGCTGTCAACCCTTTCAAGGTTTCGATACCTTCGAACCATTGTCCTTCCAGTTCTTCGAGGTTGTATTCGAAACCTTCGTGGTGACTCAAGATTCCAACGTGCTTCTCAACCAGCGCATTGTATTTTTCCTTGAAATTAGTTGTAAAAATATCGCCTACTCTCAAACCGTTACGGCCGGTTTTATCCATATAGGTAGGTCCAATACCTTTCAGGGTGGATCCAATTTTATTTTTTCCTTTTGCGACCTCAGATGCAGCATCAAGCAAACGATGAGTTGGAAGAATGAGGTGTGCTTTTTTGGAGAGCAACAGACGATTCCTAACGTCAATGTTAAAAGGTTGTAACCTCTCTAATTCTTTTTGAAAGATGACAGGGTCGATTACGACTCCATTTCCTACCAAGTTGATTACGCCTTGATGAAAAATTCCCGAAGGAATAGTATGTAATACGTGCTTAATCCCTTCAAACTCAAGTGTGTGACCAGCATTTGGTCCGCCTTGAAATCGGGCAATAATATCGTATTGTGGAGTGAGAACATCGACGATCTTGCCTTTGCCTTCATCGCCCCATTGTAATCCAAGTAAAACGTCTGCTTTCATGACTTTAATGTGAAAAATTCCCTAGCTTCTAAAGGGGTGTTGAATATAGTAAAGATCGAATCGATCTTGGTTATTTTAAAAAGATTTTTGACTGATCCTTTCACTCCGGATAACACAAGTTCGCCATCATTTACTCTGGCTCTTGTTAAGAGTTTAATCATGAAATTAATTCCGGTGGAGTTGATATGCAAAAGATCAGACAAATCCATAATCCAGTTGGTTCCTCTCTGTTCTAGGTTCAGATGAACGAGTTCTTTAATTTGATCTAAATCCGACTCACTCACAAGATTACCTTGTAATTTAAGTAAAATATAGAGGTCTGTCATTTCCATTGTGGATTGGATGGGCATAGATCAGTTCGTGCTTTTATTTTTTACACCATAGAAATATAATGTGTGGTGTTGGACTGTTACCCCAAAAAGTTCTTCAATCGTGTCTTTTATGCTCTGTATTCTGGGGTCACAAAATTCGATCACTTCCCCTGTATCTGTGCAAATCACATGGTCATGCTGTTTCGATCCGTGAGACTTCTCGAACTGAGCAATATTTTTTCCAAATTGATGTTTGCGAACAAGGTGGCATGCCAGTAACAATTCAATTGTATTGTAAAGTGTGGCGCGTGAAACACGATAGTTTTGATTTTTCATTTTAAGATAGAGGGATTCTACATCAAAATGACCTGAGTAATTATATATTTCTTCAAGTATAGTGAATCTCTCCGGCGTTTTGCGATGCCCGTTTTGCTCTAAATAGGAGGAGAAAATATTTTTAACGGTCGTTTGAAGATCCTGATTGGACATTTTACCTTAAAAAAGAGCAAATTTAGTTAAATTATTTCGTGCAGTAATTGAAATTATCGGCAGAGTTTTTCAACAAGATAATCATTAGAGTTTCGATTCAATATATCCAATCAGTGAATGGATCACTTTGATATGAATTTCTTGAGCCCGATCAGCATAAACAGAGTTAGGTGCCCTTAATTCAACATCGCTCAATAAGCTCAGATTTCCACCATCTTTGCCTGTAAGTGCAACAACATGCATTTCTTTTCGTCTGGCAACTTCAGCAGCGGCCAATACATTTGGAGAATTACCGGATGTTGAAATAGCAAGCAAAAGATCTCCTTTTTGACCAAAGGCTTCCAGAAATCGGGAAAAAACGTGGTTATAACCATAGTCATTTGAAACGCAAGAGAGATGACTGGCATCAGCGATGGCCATTGCAGCATAAGGTTTGCGGTCGTTTCGATACCTGCCGGTCAGTTCCTCTGCAAAGTGCATGGCATCGCACATTGAACCACCGTTTCCGCAACTGTATATTTTTCCTCCTTTGGAGAGTGTTTCAACCATGAGCTTTCCGGCATTTTCGATTCGAATATAATTTTCTTTAGTGCTGAATTCATAGAGTATTCGAGCTGCTTCTGAAAATTGCTCTGCAATTGGATTGTCCGACATAAAGTTGAATTTTTTCAAAAATAATTAAATTCAAATCAATCAAAGATTTTCAATCAAACTTGTTATATTTGATCCGCTAGTTTGACCATACAGAATTGATATTATGAAATACAGTACATTAATTTTCCCCATTCTTCTTATTAGCTTTTCATCCTTGTGTCAAGATGATTGTTACAAGCGATTAGAAGAAGCCTTTGCCAAAAGAGGAGCCTACACCGTGGCTGACGATATGCATAGGAATGTCATTATTAGCTATTTTGAAAAAGAGAGAACCCGTTGTGTGTCAGGTAAAGCACGTGTCGAAAATGGACAAATTGTGTCGATTTTTATTCAATATGATGACTTCACCTACGAATTATTGGAGAAGAAATTTTATAACGACAAAAAGGCGCCCGTAACGATTGAAAACGGTATTTCTCAAATGATTTATACTCCGGATGGAGAGAAGTTTAAAGTTGTTTTTATCGAAAAACTCAAACCAAAGCAAAAAACAGTAAAAGAAGCTGTTCTTCCGGAAGGTCTTTGAGAATTGATGCACTAATTGAGGTCCCGGCCTCAAGGCTGGGATTTTTTGTATGAAAAGGGATTTTTCAAACAAGGTGGTTTGGGTAACAGGAGCCTCCGCAGGTATAGGAGCGGAAATAGCTTTGCAATTATCAAAACTAGGAGCAAAGCTTATATTGTCGGCAAGAAATGTCGATCGTTTGGAAGAAGTTTACTCTACGCTTTGTGGGGAAGGTCATATGGTGCTCCCAATGGATCTTGAATTTTCACATGGCTTCGGTGATAAAGCAAAAGCTGTGATGGATCATTTCGGTAGAATTGATGTAGTTGTAAACAATGGAGGCTTGAGTCAACGTTCGAAAGTTTCTGAAACGTCGCTTGAAATTGACCGACGCATCATGGAGATTAATTACTTCGGAAATATCGCTCTGACAAAAGCTGTTTTGCCTTTTATGAAGGCTCAAAGAAGTGGTCATTTTGTGGTGATCTCCAGTGTGTCAGGTAAATTCGGGTTCTTTCTAAGATCTGCTTACAGTGCTTCAAAGCATGCACTACATGGGTTTTATGAGAGCCTTCTATTGGAAGAGGAACGAAATGGAATTGGTGTTACAATTGTATGTCCGGGCAAGATCAATACGAATATTTCCATGAATGCCTTGAATGGAAAGGGTGAATCACATGGGATCATGGATCACAATCAGGCAACCGGTATGTTAGTAGAAGCATGCGTATCACAACTTCTAAAGGCTGTATCAGCCAATAAGAAAGAAGTTTACATCGGGAATAAAGAGATTTTGTCAGTACAGATCAAAAGGTATTTTCCCGCATTGTTTTGGAAAATAATTCGCAAACAATCGGCTACTTGATTATCTGAGTCGTATCATTCAATAGCAGACGTGTTTAATAAACGTTCTGCTTTGGCCAATGCTCTTTACCAGGTGAATAAAGGTCGTTCCTCCATCAAGGCATTTACGTCCTTACGCACTAGGGTAATTACGGCCTCATTTCCGGTATTCATGAGTACCTTATCAATCAGATCAACTATAGCTGACATTTCATTTTCTTTTATACCACGAGAAGTAATAGCCGGGGTACCAATACGAATTCCTGAAGTAATGAAAGGTGATTCAGTATCAAAAGGAACCATGTTCTTGTTTACTGTGATATCTGCACTTACCAATGCATTTTCAGCATCTTTACCGGTTACTCCTTTTGAACGAAGGTCGATAAGCATGGAGTGATTATCAGTTCCTCCTGAAATGATATTATAGCCTTTTTTGATGAACTCTTGCGCCATAAACGCGGCGTTGGTTTTGACCTGTGTCATATATTGCTTATAATTTTCCGTTAAGGCCTCCCCGAAAGCTACCGCCTTTGCAGCAATAACATGTTCAAGTGGCCCACCCTGAATTCCCGGGAATACGGCCGCATCGAGTAACGCACCCATTGATTTTAAATTCCCATTGTTCCATTTTAATCCAAATGGATTATCAAAGTTATAGCGCATCATAATCACGCCCCCTCGCGGTCCACGTAAGGTTTTGTGGGTGGTGGAAGTAACAATGTGACAATGTTCCAGGGGATCATTCAGTAAACCGGCTGCAATCAATCCTGCCGGATGAGAAATGTCTGCTAAAACTAAAGCTCCTACCTGGTCAGCTACTTTACGAATACGAGCGTAATCCCAGTCGCGACTATATGCAGAAGCACCGCATATGATCATTTTTGGTTTTTCACGTTGAGCAACTTCTTCTAACATTTCATAGTTCAGCAGACCTGTTTCTTTAGACACACCGTAGAAGAATGGTCGGTATAGTTTTCCTGAAAAATTGACCGGCGAACCATGCGTAAGATGCCCCCCATGAGAAAGATCGAATCCCAGTATTTTATCTCCCGGTTGCAAGCACGCTAGGAATACCGAGGCATTGGCTTGTGCACCCGAATGAGGCTGAACATTTGCCCAGGTTGCTCCAAACAATTTACAAAGTCGATCAATAGTGATTTGTTCGACTTTGTCCACTACCTCACATCCGCCATAATAGCGTTTACCGGGTAATCCTTCCGCATATTTATTCGTGAGTACACTGCCCATGGCTTGCATCACTTGTTCGCTAACAAAGTTTTCGGATGCAATTAGTTCAATTCCATGTAATTGACGTTCTTTTTCTTCTTCGATAAGCGCGAAAATTTCCTGGTCTTTGTTCATTATGTTTGATTTTAATTTTTATAATTCTCTGAATAAATAGTTATGAGGCCTTGTTCTAGTGTTGTTAAGGGTTTGAAACCGGTAAGTACGAGCAGTTTTTCAGAACATCCAACTCTGCGTTCAACCTCATAATCGTAACGTTTTTTTGGAGCTTCAAGAAAAGTGATTTCTGATTCAGAGGACGTAATTATTTTAATTCGTTCAGCAAGATCTCGTATACACCATTCGGCTTCGTTGGCGATATTCACAATGTGACAACCATTGATATCCATTAGTCGAAAGCACGCCTCCACAGCATCATCGATGTAAGTAAAATCTCGAGTTTGATCTCCCGAACCGAAAACAGTGATTGGTTCTCCTTCTAAAGCCTGTTCGAAGAATCGAGGAACAACCATTCGGTTATCCTGATTTTTACCATATACGTTAAAAAATCGAAGAGATACTACGTTTAATCCTTTTTCTTCGTGATGAGATGCCAAATAAATTTCGTTGTAACGTTTGGCCATAGCATAAGAGGTTCGAGGATCTACCAATACTTCTTCCGTCAACGCATTTTCGATGGCTGAATGACCGTAGATTCCACTGGTGGAAGCATACATCATTTTTTTGACGTTATTTTGGAATGCAGCTTCAACTACATTTCGGGTTCCAATTACCTCTACATCCATCGTTTCTACCGGATTATCAGCCACGATATCGACTCCAAGCACTGCGGCAAAATGAAATATGAGATCACAGTTTTTGCTGGCTCGAATTACTGAATCCTGGTCGCGGACATCCCCCTTGATAAACTCAACACGGGCATAAGTTTCTTTGTCCAGTTTATTCCCACGGAGAAGAGAGTCCAAGACTACTACGGAATGACCTTCATCAACTAGTCTTTTAGCCAAATTACTACCAATAAATCCTGCCCCACCCGTGATAAGTACTTTCATAAATATTTTTTGCTAATATCGTTATTATTTCATTGAATGATCAAATTCTCCTTATGGAATACAGGTAATGAGTGAGTTCACCCGTTTCTGAATTCAAGATACCTGCTTCGGAAAGGGAGTCAATTCTCACGCGACCGGAAGCATGTATAAAGTCATCGTTTGAGCCACATAACCCAACATGAGTGATTTTTTCGGATGTCGTTTTAAAAAATGCAAGATCTCCGGGTTCCTTATCGTCAAAAGAAATTTCTCTTCCACAATCAACCTGCTGAGATGCATCTCGAGGTAAATTCATCTCAAAGAATCTAAATACAGTTTGGGTTAATCCGGAGCAATCAATCCCAAAAGGAGATTTTCCTCCCCACAAATATGGAGCATTTAAATAGGATGAGGCAGCTTCGACAGGGGAAGACCAAGAATGTTTATTCGGAATACTTGTAAAACTGAATATATCTTTTCCGATTGTGAAGGTACCGACTTGATCGTAGGGAACGAAAGCTCCTCTAGTTAGTTTTTGTGCACCCCAGGGCGTTTCTATTTCACAGATGAGTGAGTAAAGTAGTGTATTCCCGTCCAACCATCTTTTCAATTCTTTTTCCGACAAAGGACGAATATGTTTGTGATCCATAAATCCTTGATATCCATCAAGAATCGTTTCAATGTGAGCCCATGTATTTTTCTTGTCAATAATCCGAATGGGTTCACCAAAAAATAATTGAGACACCATTTCGGAGGTATCAGAGGCTTCGGCCCTTAAAGGGGAAAGACTAACAAGACAGTAGGCAAACGTCATTCTCCTTTTTTATTTTTCGGGAAGTTTTTGTTAGTAATGATATTTAAGATCTGTTGAACATGTCGCTCATTGTGATAGACCACAAATAATAAGGCATCCCCCAGTCTTAGTCGAATAATTTTGGATATGGATATCGGAATTCGAACTTTTCGGAGGTTAACTTTTGAGACGTTTTTCAGTATTTCCAATAATCCGGACTGATGCCGAAGAAAAGTCTGAATAGCGTCATCTGTCTTTATGTCAGGATTGAAAAGCGGATTATACATTCGAGGCGAACGCAACTTTCGTTTAACATTTTTGGCATTCCCGAGTTTCATGGATGACCATGCAGATTTTCCCAAGGGAGAGGAAACAAAGGTTTCACGAGCCTCTTTAAATCGTGTTATTTCCACCCGTCGTGCTATCGTGGTATGGTAATACTCAGCGTATACATTTAAGTGTGCGAGGACCTCAACAATCGACCAACTCGAATCATCTTTCTTCCATTTCAATTGGGCAAGGGATAGAGGAACTACCTGCTGCTGTATGGTGTTATGACATAGCTCCGTTAAGCTTTCAAGTTCACTTAATAGATCATGTGTACGGAATGTGTTCATTTTAAGACAAATTTAATATCATATTAAGCTTGTTGTTACCCTAAAATTCATTTTTTTACTTCTAATTTATCAACGAAAATGCAGTAATATTTTCTACTTTCGCCAATATATGAGTAAAAAAGAGTCCAAGCCTCTTATATTAGTAACGAATGATGACGGGATATCTTCAAAAGGAATTCGTTCGCTCGTGGAAATTGCGGTAAAACACGGTGAGGTTGTTGTTTTAGCTCCCGATAAAGCCCAGTCGGGTATGGGGCATGCAATTACGGTTAATCAGATTCTCCGAATGGACACATCTCAAATTTTTAAAAACATAAAAGCCTACACCTGTTCTGGAACACCTGTCGATTGTGTAAAATTGGGGGTTTATGAGGTGTTGCATCGTCGACCGGACCTTATCGTGTCCGGGATAAATCATGGTGAAAACTCATCGACCAACGTACTTTATTCGGGAACGATGTCGGCAGCAGTTGAAGGAGCAATGGAGAATATACCGTCTGTTGGTTTTTCTCTATGTGATTTTAATTCAGACGCCGATTTCTCTATTGCTCAAATGGTTGTTGATCAAGTTGTTAAAAAAGTTCTCGAGGATGGATTACCTGATCATGTTTGTCTGAATGTGAATGTGCCACAGATCAGTCTTAATGAATTTAAAGGAATTAGGATATGCCGTCAGGCTCATGCGTTCTGGGAAGATCGTTTTGACAAACGCCTAGATCAGTTCGGCAGACCCTATTATTGGTTGACCGGTGATTTTTTACGTCGGGATGCAGAGGTCGGTACAGATCTTAAGGCGCTTGAGCAAGGTTATGCCAGTGTTGTTCCTACCCAATTCGATATGACAGCTCACAAGTCACTAGAGTATTTTAAACATTGGCCTAAATGAATTTTAGAAACTGGACAATAGATCATTCTAAAGGATTGATAATTGGCTTTTTTTCGCCTTTAATTTTCGTCCCTCTCGTTATTTTTCTCCTTGCTTGGTCGAGAAATTACTCTTTTAATGAGCTCTGGAACATGTTTTTATTGAGTCATCAAACGATGAGTAAGGTGTTATCACTTTCAATTATTTCCAATCTTTTTTGGTTTTATTTCTTTTTGAATAGAAATAAATATGGATTGGCCATGGGTATTATTTTGGGAACTCTGGCCTATTTTCCTTATATTTTTTATGTTAATCTTGTTCTTTAATAATGTTTTCCCCGCATAAAAAGATTTATATCATTGCTGGTGAAGCTTCCGGTGATTTACACGGCAGCAATTTAATTCGGGCTTTATTTATTGAGTGTCCCCAACTGGATGTTCGTTGTTGGGGCGGGGATCATATGAAACGATCCGGGGGTCACGTTGTTAAACATATTAAAGAGTTAGCCTTTATGGGATTCGTTGAGGTGCTAATGAACCTACGAACCATTTTTCGAAATATTTCTGTCTGTAAAAAGGACATCAAAACGTTTAATCCGGATGCATTAATATTAATTGACTATCCGGGTTTTAATCTTCGAATTGCGGAGTGGGCGAATAAGCAGGGAATTAAGGTCTTCTATTACATTTCACCACAGGTTTGGGCATGGAAGCAATCCAGAGTGCACAAGATCAAGAGATTTGTGGATCATATGTTTGTTATATTACCTTTTGAAGAGGCATTTTATGCCAAGTTCAATTATAAGGTCACCTATGTAGGACATCCCCTGCTTGATGCGTTAACGAACTACAGACAATCCGACGATTTTGTTTCAATGCTAAAAGAAAGTTCGGACAAGCCAATAATTACCCTTCTTCCTGGCAGTCGTGAACAAGAGGTTTCTGTGAAACTACCCCTTATGATCGAAGCCATAAAGGATTTTGCGCATTACAGAGTTGTCATTGCCGGAGCACCTTCACTGAATATTGAATTCTATAATCAGTTTACGAAAAATACACTAGAGGTTTTTTTCGATCATACCTATGATCTTTTAATGCTCTCTGAAGCAGCGTTGGTAACATCAGGTACAGCCACCCTCGAAACAGCTTTATTAGGTGTTCCGGAGGTTGTATGTTACAAAGGATCATTTCTTTCGTATCATATTGCAAAATGGCTTATAAAAATTAGGTTTATTTCTTTGGTCAATTTAATAATGGAACGTGAAGTGGTTGCCGAATTAATTCAGAAGGAATGCAATCCGGTTCGAATGAAAGAGGAGCTTTTAAAAATATTGAAAGGAAAAGCTGACCGTGAAAGGATTGTTTCGGATTATGAAGAATTGCGCTTAAAATTGGGGAAAGGTGGAGCGAGTCGTAAAGTTGCACAATTCTTGTTGAAATCTATGTCTAACGAAGGCTGATGGAGGTGTTAATCAAATATAAATTTTTCGCGTGAAACTGCTTCATTCTTTAAGTTTATGTTTTCTTACCGGATTCGTTTCAGCTCAGCAGCTTCGAATAGGCCTTTTTCGTGATAACAATATCCAACGTATATCATTGTCATACAATGATGGTAGTTATTCCATTTTTGCCGATACGAATGACTTTGGCGCAATTCTCCCGAACGAGTTTATAGAAGTATCATTCATTAGGAAGGGAAACATTGCTTTGAAAAAGGGTACGGAAGATCTTGGAATATTTTCTAAGATACTTGTGATTCAAAACATCCCGGGAGCGTCATTGGTTTTAGCGCCTAAATCCCCTAATCAAAAACAACGTAAGTACAAAGATGATTTTGAATTGAGTGCCGGAGGCAAGGGTATTAGCATAGTTAATTTGGTCGATATTGATAATTATGTTGCCGGAGTAGTGGAATCGGAGGGAGGTGCGGGGAGGCCAACTGAGTATTATAAAGTACAGGCATTGATCAGTAGAACCTATGCACTTAAGTACTTGGGCAGGCATAAAAAGGAGGGTTTTGATCTGTGTGACCGAGTTCATTGTCAGGTGTACCATAGCATGGTACGTTATTCGCCCGAGATTGATTCAGCTGTTCTGGCTACGCATGACATAGTACTTGAAACAGAGGATGGAAAATTGATCGACGCATATTTCCATGCAAACTGCGGTGGGCAGACCTCAGAACCGCATTTGATTTGGAATGAGGAAATCGATTATCTCACGAGTTTTAGAGATACATTTTGTATATATACAAGGCAAGCAAGTTGGGAAAAACGAATTTTACAGAAGGATTGGATTGATTTTTTAGTACTGAAATATAGTTATCCCATACACGATAGTTTGTGTGCTTCTATAGTTTGTACATTCGATCAACCTGAGCGAATTGCCTTCTATTTGCATCCTGTTTTTGGGATTCCATTACGAGATCTTCGTGATCATTTTGATTTGAAATCTACTTTTTTCTCCTGTTATCCTGAGGGAGAATATGTGCTCTTGAAGGGCAGAGGGTTTGGTCACGGAGTTGGTTTATGTCAGGAGGGTGCAATTAAAATGGCGAAGTTGGGATATACCTGCGATCAGATTGCCCGATATTACTTCCCGAAAGTTCAGCTGATAAATTTTTTCGAGCAGCGCTATTTTCGTTTCGTTCAGCCAAGCTTTTAGCTACTCGTAGGAGATTACGAAAATATCTTCGTTTTTTCGTTTAAAAAACTTTTTTTCTCTAGCGAAGCTCTCCAAAGCCCGCGTTGAGCTGAGTTCACGGTAAAGCGAGCGAGTAGAATCTAACTTTTTGCCAATTACATCACAGGAGACTTCTAGGCGATACAATTTCCGATTCTGATTAACGATCGTAAAAATATCTACGTCATCCAGAAACAAAATGTAAACAAGGAATATAAATCCTGCTACCCAATATTTGTTTTTATAATATCTCGAATACTTCTGAAAATACATGAAATAAAATTAATAGAGTTATTTATTCACAGCTGTGGATTTAACTTTAGTTTTGAAACAAGGCGTGTTAACATAAAAAAGCCCATTTGGGCTTTTGTCAGTTAAAGAGCGAATCGTATTTCTCTTTAAACTCGGGGTCGTTTGAAAACAAATGAGCAACCTTATCCATCGATTCTTTTGCTTTTTCAACCTGTTTAGACGACAGATAACATTCTGCAGTTTCAATTACTCCCATCTTGAATAATTTTTTATCGGCCTCTGTCCATGTGTCGATGCTGGTCATACTTTTTAGCATTGCGTCCGCTTCCTTCCAGAGCACGTTTGCTCCTCCTTTATCTGCCTTACGGTATTTTGTTGCGCCGTCCATGTATTTTGCTCCAATGCTGTGTGTACTGATTTTATAATATTTGATGACCCACCCGGATGCCGTGTTGTAATCTTTGGCAGCTAAATCATTACTGATCATCTCCACCATCGATCCTTGAAATTGATCTATAAATTCCATGTGATCGCTCAATAATTCCATACTGTCCTTAGCGATTTTAATCGCTTTTGAAAGTGCACCAATGGCATCTTTGTAGGCATTTTTAAATTTCTCATCAGCAGTGCCAGAAAGCGAAATCTTGTAGAGTCCTTTGGCCAAATAAATGTATGGGATAGGATCTTTTTTCAAATCTTCTTTAAGGGTATAACTATCAGCGTTTTTTACGAGTTTTTCGTAATTGGCATCTGCATAATAAATTTTCAAGTCATCATATTTTGGTGGTTGGGCCAAGTAAATTTCGCACATAAATATGCATGAAAGAATTAAGACAAGTTGTTTCATATGATTTGTTTTGATCAATACAGTTATTAAAACAGCCGAAAAATACGAAGATTTAATCAAGTGATCGATTTAACTTCGTTCTTATTCAACACTTGTGAGTAATAAATTAAGAATCTCTTGTGCTGCTTTTGCAATTTTTGTGCCGGGACCAAATACACCGAAAACTCCCGCTTTGTAGAGAAAATCATAGTCTTGTTGAGGAATCACGCCACCGGCAATCACCATGATATCTTCACGATTCATTTTTTTTAACTCATTAATAACTTGAGGAATAAGTGTTTTATGTCCGGCGGCAAGTGAAGAAACGCCAAGTATATGCACGTCGTTTTCAACGGCTTGTCGAGCAACTTCAGCAGGAGTTTGGAAAAGTGGGCCAATATCCACATCAAAGCCTATGTCAGCAAACGATGTTGCAATTACCTTAGCTCCACGGTCATGACCATCCTGGCCCATTTTAGCAATCATAATGCGTGGTCTTCTACCTTCTAGTTTTGCAAAGCGTTCTGTGAGTTCTCTGGCTAATTGAAAGTCTTTATCTTGCATAGCTTCAGTTGAATAGATTCCTGAAATAGATTTTATTGTTGCCTGATATCGTCCAAATGCATGTTCCAAAACAAGAGAAATCTCACCGAGACTGGCCCTGTTTCTTGCGCAAACAATAGCAAGTTCAAGCAGATTTCCTTGTCCATTTCGCGCAGCATTTTCGAGATCTGCTAAGGATTTTGTAACCTCATTTGAATTACGTTCAGCACGCATTTTATTTAAACGAGCAATTTGCATTTCTCGAACTACGGTGTTGTCGACTTCCAGAATTTCGAGTGGCTCTTTTAGGGAATCATCAAGCTCATATCGGTTTACTCCAATGATAATGTCTTTTCCTGAGTCTATTCTTGCTTGTTTGCGTGCTGCAGCTTCTTCAATTCTCATTTTAGGAACTCCCGTCTCTATGGCTTTAGCCATACCTCCCAGATTTTCAATTTCTTCCATGAGTTTCCATGCTTCCTCAGCCAGATCGGCGGTGAGTTTTTCAATATAATAACTGCCTCCGGCAGGATCGATGTGGGCAGTTATACCTGTTTCCAGTTGCAGATAAAGTTGAGTGTTTCTTGCAATTCTAGCCGAGAAATCGGTTGGAAGAGCTATTGCCTCATCCAACGCATTGGTATGCAAAGATTGAGTTCCACCTAACGCTGCGGCTAAGGCTTCAATACATGTACGAGCTACATTGTTAAAAGGATCCTGCTCTGTTAAACTATAGCCGGAAGTTTGACAGTGTGTACGAAGTGCGAGTGATTTTTCTTTATTCGGCTCGAACTGTTTCACCAGTTTAGACCAAATTAACCTTCCCGCGCGCATTTTCGCAATTTCCATGTGATGATTCATCCCGATTGCCCAAAAGAAACTTAAGCGAGGTGCGAATTCATCGATTTTCAATCCAGCATTTATTCCTGCCCGAAGGTATTCTAGTCCGTCTGCAAGGGTGTATGCGAGTTCAATTGACGCCGTTGCGCCGGCTTCTTGCATGTGATAGCCGGAAATCGATATCGAATTGAATTTCGGCATGTGTTTGGATGTGAATGCAAAAATGTCTGAAATGATGCGCATGGATGGTCCAGGGGGGTATATATACGTATTTCGAACCATGAACTCTTTCAATATATCGTTCTGAATTGTTCCGGAGAGCTTTTCAATGGGAACTCCTTGTTCCTCAGCAGCCACAATATAAAATGCCATGATTGGAATAACTGCCCCATTCATGGTCATCGAAACCGACATCTCATCGAGAGGAATTTGATTGAAGAGAATTTTCATGTCAAGAACAGAATCGATGGCTACGCCAGCTTTTCCTACATCTCCTACGACACGCTCGTGGTCTGAATCATAACCTCTATGAGTCGCCAAATCAAAAGCTACAGATAGTCCTTTTTGTCCTGCTGCCAGATTTCTTCTGTAAAATGCATTAGATTCTTCTGCTGTCGAAAAGCCTGCATACTGTCGGATAGTCCAAGGTTTAATAGCGTGCATTGATGAGTATGGACCTCTCAAAAATGGGGCAATACCGGAAACATACCCTGAATAATCCTTGTCTAGAAGATCAGTCGGACTGTAAAATGATTTTAAGCTGATTTTTTCAGCTGTTTCGTAGGTATTAACCGCTTTAGCTGTGGTTGTTGATTTCTTTTTAAGCGTTAATTGGTCAAAAACTGCTTTTTTCATGCTTGAAGGATAATATCTCGTTCTATGATCAGGGACTTCATGCCCAGATAGGATTCTCTAGGTTTGAAGTTTACTTCTATGCTCCCTGAATCCAGAAATTTAGTCACTCCAATGAGAATCTTTTCTCCGGTTAAGAATTGTTGTATGCGCAGTTGACTTTTCTCCTCCACTTTTTCACTCAAAACAACCTGGGCATCTATGTTGCAAATGCCACCCAAAGATTCCAACTGCTTAAAAAACTCCCATGCGTTCATGCTGAGTTCTTCAGTTAACAGTTCTACTGAATAACTTCCTCCCAAAGGATCATTAACAGCATCAAAGTGACTTTCCTCCTTCAGAAGTAGGGATATGTTCAAGGACATACGTTCAGCTAACGCAGAGGATCCTTGAGTCGACTTGCTGTCGTAAGGGTGGATCACAAGGCATTGAACACCGCCTGAAACGGCTGACATTGCCTCGGTGGTTTGGCGTAGTAAGTTGGTGTAAGGGTCTTTCAGTGATTTATTCAGCGAAATGGTATGAGCTGTGACCGAACAAAAATAGGAGCAGTCATGCTCAGGCGCATAGGCAGCGATAAGATTCGACCAAAGTATTCTTATTGCGCGGAACTTAGCAATCTCCATAAAGTAGTTAGAGCCTATACCCATTGAAAAGTGGATACAAGCTGCTGCCTCATCAACGTTTAGACCGGCCTCCATTAGTTTGAATAGGGCGTGATGGGCGGCGGACAGGCAAAAAGCCAATTCTTGAAAGGAGGAGCCACCTGCTTCCAGAATATGGTGTCCATTGATTACAAAGGATTTATATTGTGTTTTTTTCAAATATTCAGCGATTTCACTGAAATCTTCATCCTTAAGTACTAAAAGATCTATGTTTAAGGTAACTGAGGAAGGTATGCCTTCAGAAAAATAAGAGACTACATTTTTCCATTGTTCAAGCGAATGGATTTCGAACTGTATCTCTATATACTCGAGACCTATCCCTGAAAGCAAGTTGGTTAGATTAATTGCCTTGTATGGAAGCTCAAAAATAAGAAGGTCACAGCCTTTCATAAGTATTTCGAGGGCTTTTTTGTTCATTTCAACTTCTTCAGTGAATGAAATGAATTTGCCATTTCTCCAATCATTGGATGGTTTGTCAAATCCTCGGGTATAAGGAAAAATTCCCGGATGTGTAACTGCATCTTTGGTCAATGATGCGTGTGCATGTGACCGAAAGTGGATTTCTTCTAGCGGGTCAAAGGAGGATATTTTGGAAAATTCTTCTGAAGTTAAGTCCCGCTCTAGTTTTTCAATCCAGTCCTCATAACTAGGTACATCAAAAAGTGTTTTAATGTTCAACATGTAAAATCATAGATGTTAATGAAAGTCAAATATACAATGCATTAAATGAAAATGCACTTTTCACGATTCTAATAGGAATAGAAATTTATCCGGGGTTAATTTTTTTACGGGGCGAATAACAGAAACGAATTGTTTAGAACAGAAATTCAATAATACATTATTCGAATTTTGTTCGTTCTTTAGAAAAGAATTTATATAAGTCCAAATTGACTGAAATGATGCGTAAAGTGCTTGGAATGCAATCGAATCCATTGCTCATAATTCAATGGTCCGTAATAGGGGTGTGACTGAGTCCTATCCGGTTTTTCAGAAAAGAAATCTTCAAAATCAATCCACTCGAGTAAAAGTTCATCAATGGCAAGTGCCAACTCTTCGTTTCTCAACAATTGTTCTCTTGTTGCAAATGGGACTTCAATGTTTTTTGGCATCTCTCTTTCGGAGGCCAATATATCCTGCATATGTGCTATTTTTTCTTCAGGAATTTCCAACGGTAAATGAATCTTTCCTGAGGAGATTTTGATTGAGTCTGTGAGGTGTTCTACCATGTGTTGGGCAGACATACTGCCCCAATTTCCTTTTCTTTCAGGTGAAAGCTTGTCCAATAAACTTATCACGTAAGTGATATCCATATCTAAAAATGCACCGTTCATTTGAATCCTTTAATAACGTTTAAACTTCCAGGAACTACTTCTACGTTCAATTCTTTTCTCACTTCAAAGGGTTCACCATCGTAGTGAGCTACTTGCTCCGATAAATTTATTCGTGCCTTCTCAAATTTGATTACCTCAAAGAATCTTGACAAGTGAGAAGTTCGTTTAAAAAACCTATAGACTACACCGGGAGCGGTAAATTTTGGGAAAGGTTTTAACAAGCAGAGTTCAATTTGACCATCAGTAATGTCGGAGGTAGGTGAGACGACAAATCCATTTCCAAATTCTGAAGCATTGGCGATTGTACATAGAACCACGCGCATGTTACGAGATTCTCCGTTCACTTCTATGGAAACATTGACTGGATTAAAGCGTCCGAATTCTTTTGCTACCAGCTTTACGTAGCTCCAAAAACCACGTTTTACTGACTTGTCAAACTTCTTTGCAATCAAAGCATCGAACCCATATCCCCCGATACTTAGGAATGGTTTGTCATTAACAACTACAGTGTCCATACACAGCGCTTCGTCTTTGTTGATGCAATCAATGGCCTTTTTTAGATCCATGGGTATACCAAGGTGACGCGCAAGTCCGTTTCCTGACCCGCAAGGCAAAATGGCTAACTTAGTTTGAGTTCCGATCAATGCCGTGCCAACCTCATGCACAGAACCATCTCCGCCTACTGCACATACTATGTCTACCCCTTCTAAACTAGACTCATAGGCAATCTTTTTCGCGTGTTTTCGATACTCGGTGTGTGCTATGTCGTATACAAATTTTGAGTGATCAAGACAGCTGTTTATCAAGTCGGGAAGTTGGTCCTTGTCTCCAATTCCGGAAATAGGATTGATTATAAATCGGATTTTTTGCTTCATTCCGCTGAGGTCTTATTTTGGATCAGATCCCTGTTATAACGCTGAATAATAGCTTTTAACCTATTTAAAGCGAACCTTTCCCTGTTTGTGTTTTTTTGGGGAGGCACATGGGTTGACCACAAATTTTTTCGTGAGGCGAACAAATTTCGTGCCTTTTCGTTCGAAAGGTAGTATAGGGACGAGTTAAAATAGTATTGATATGAACCTTCAAGATAGGTTACTGCCTCAGGATCACTTTTTGAATAGAGGGAATTACCAAAGCTGTAATAGGCGCAATTCACATTTAGAAGGTCTAAAATAGTTGGCATAACATCCAGTTGTTGGAAAATACGCTTTTCCTTTTTTGCTACTAATCGCCCGGAGGGATCGAAGAAGGCGATTGGAATTCTGTACATCATTTCTCGATCAGTGTATTCAGGAGAATTGGTAGCAGGGGTATGATCAGCTAAGAGAACAAAGAGAGTATTCTTATACCATTTTTGATTTTTTGCCTCCGTAAAAAATTTTTTCAGAGCAAAATCTCCGTAATTAATCGATGCACAAATAGGGTGTGGGCCTTTTTTTGCTTTTGAACGAAAATGAGGAGGAATATAATATGGATGATGAGAGGACAGCGTAAACAAAGTTCCAAAGAAGGGCGGTTTAAGTTTTGAAAGTTGTTTGGCGGTCCAAGGGTTGAAGTATTCATCCAATATTCCCCAAGTGCGGTCAAAGTGGTTATCGTTATTGTATTCGTATCGACCAAAATAGTGAGAGAACCCTGCTTGAGCGGCAAAACCGTCAAAGCGCATGGAACCGTTAGTAGCACCGTGATAAAATGCTGTTGAGTAGCCATTTTTTTTCAAAATTGTAGCTAGCGATTGAATTTTATTGTTTCCATAAGGCGAAGAAATATATGGATTGTCCATTAATGTGGGTATCGATGCGATGATCGCCGGAACTGCCTCGATAGATTTTTTTCCATTTGCAATTCCGTATTCAAAGGTTAAAGACTGATTTAAAAGCGAATCAAAAAAAGGAGTAAAACTTTTTCGTCGGGTTGATGGTCCTGCCCATTCATTTCCAAAACTTTCCAATATTATGATAACCAAATTGGTTTTATCAGGAAGGATGTGTTGAGGTTGACTTTTGTGCATCGGATTAAAAAATCGCTGTTCTATCTCTGACGAAAAAAAATGTTTCTCTTCGAGTCGTTCGGTTCCAAATGATTTAATCATCGTAAAGGGTGTATTCAATACCAAAGCCGAGTTTTCCGGAGAGGTGAACTGTGCTGCTTCAATAATCCCAATGGGTTTTAATTGAAATCCACCTCTTGCGATTATAAGCATCATGGGAAGAACGATAAAGGATTGTCTTAAAACGGGTTGCCAGGTGTCCTGCTCAAAGGGAATGTCTTGAGTGATTCGATACAGCCGTTCCGTAATCCAAAGCAAAAGAATCAGTAGTACGATCAGGATCCAAAAATCTTTCAAAAATGTTGTGGCTAGTTGAGACAGATCATTTCCGGCGCCTAAAATTGAAAATAGGTCAGCCGTAGAACGTTTATTCGTGTATTTGAAATACTCTAAATCCATGAGGTTCATTGCAAGTAGTAGGGTGGTTGTTAGGAGGAACAAACTTTTAGAAATTCGTTCCTTTAATTGAAAACTGTCATTTCCTCGTGCGGGTAACAGATGTAATGCGATGAAAGGGGAATAGTATAGGGCGATGGTTATACAATCAAACCAAGTCCCAATCATAAAATCTGAAATTTGAATCTGCCGAAAATGGGTTCGGTTAAACAAATAAAACAATATACGAGTTACCGATAGTAAAAGCAGTGCTATTCCCAGTCTGTAGAATATTCGTTTTGTTCTGTATAGTCGGGGGATGCGGGAGCTCATTTTTTAGTTTATGGCATCAGCCTTTTGTCGTGCCGTTGACATTATCTGGTCAGCTTTTTGGTTTGATTCGTTTTCGATCTTCTGAGCTTTCTCTTCAGCTACTTTTTTTAATTTGTCACCTGTGATCTTTGCTGCTTTTTGCTTCAATGGATTCGCTCCTGCCTGTTGCAATAATTCATCGGCTTGTTTACTTGCCTCAGTCCGAAGTCCATCTGATAACTTTTTTGCCTCGGCCTTAAGTTTGTCAGCTTCCTTTTGTGCGTTATCGAGGATCTCTTTCTTTTTAGCATTGAGATCTTCCTTCACTTCTTTTACCTTCTCGTCCACTAAAGCTTTTACGGTATCTTTTACTGCCTCCTTAATTTTATCCACTAATTCTTTTTTCAAGTTGCCTGTAGCTTCAAGCAATGATTCTTTGAAATTGTTCGTAATCTTCGGATCTGTGACTGTACCCCCAAGGCCAACTTTAACAGGCAAAACGTCAGGAATACTTCCCAGGTTCAATTTTGGTGAAAGAGCATTTACTTTGCTTATCGCTTGCTCTGCAGTCTTAATGAGTGAAGCCGGTATATCTTCTTTCGGGATCAACATTTTGAGCTCGTAGTTTATTTTTTGGTCAAATGACGTGAATCCTGAAATGGTCGTATTGATTTTACCCATCTTTACAGTGAAAGGTTTAATGGTCACTTTGCCGTCTGCGAATTGGAACTTAGCTTTGACGTCCTTTAGAGTTTGAGAAGATAATTTGCTAATATTGAGCGATTCACTTAGTTTTTCCATGGGTTTGTAACCGGAAATTTTGATGGTCTCAGTAGACAGATCTCCAAATCCGCTCAACGATTCAAAAATAGGTTCCAAGTTAGCTGTTAAGTCTGATTTCATCTCGAAATTCGAGCTAATTTTTCCTGAGGTATATTTTGCAATAGGAGCTAATTTTTCGATTGTGAGGAAATTTTCAGCAAGCTGTTTTACATCGATCTCTTTTAGGTTGTAAGAAAAATCCATTTTGGGCTTGTGGTGATCTTTAGTGTTAAAGCTTCCTTTTAATCCTATGGTTCCCCCCATTGTGTTCATTGTAAGGTTGTCCATTGAGGCGACTTCATCCTTAATTCGGACAGTCCCCTTGACGTTCTTGATATCGAGGCCATTGAAATGCAAATTGGAAATGGAAGAGTTGAGAAAGAAATCAAGATTATCAGGGATTAAAACGGGTTCAGAACTTACATTCGAGCTTTCTTCCGTAGCCTGTGTAGTTGCAGTTGTTTCACTTGATGGAACGAGATTCATTAATTGATCCAGATCCAAGTTGTTACTGTTTAAACTGAAATTACCTTTCAGGAGTTCATTTCTGAACAGATATCCCATGTAGTTGTCGATTGAACCTATAACGGAAAAATCAGATTTTCCGGTGATCGCATTGAGTTTTTCAAGTGACAGGTTTTTAGGGGAGAAACGGAACAACATTTCTTTGATTGAAACCTGGTCATTCAGATCTTTAGTTTTATAAATCATATCCATTAGCTTCAGGGTGCCTTCCGCTTTGAAAGCTTCATAATCACCCCTGTCTAAAGCACTCATACGACCATTGATGTTGACGTTTGCATTCATTTTTCCGGTGTAGGATTCTCCTTCCGCTGTGGGTATGACCTGCTTGAGAGTTGAGAGGTCCACTTTAGCTGCGATCGAGGAAATCAGCAATGGATCCGTCATTGGATTTCGCATTTTCAAATTTGCATCGATGGTGTTCCCCACGAAATCAGCATGGAATTTTGTCACATCAACAGTCATCTTATCCAGATTCTCTCCACCGTCGAATTTGGACGCTGCATTTACAGCGATGTTGTTAATTGTTCCCGGCAGATCAGGATATTTGATTGAAGCATTGTCGATCTTAATATTGAAGTCCCATCCGGGCATATTCTTTTCATCCATTTTTCCTTTGACGTATCCATTTAATTCGAGATTTCCCTTTGTAATCATGCTTTCATATCCCGAATGATAGAAACTTGGTATAAGCGACAGGAAATCCTTGAAGGTTGCTTGAGATGCATTCAATTTTAAATCCATCTCATCGTGTTTTTCGAACATTGCGTAAAACCCATCCAAAGAAAAGGTTAGTGCATTGATTTTGAACTCATTTTCTTGAAGGGTAAACTTGGAGGTCTTATCAGTGAATTCCATGAGTATATTCACTACAGCGTTTGTTTTTACTTTCGTCAGATACGCTAATCCGTCCATTTCGTATGATAACTCTTCCATACTGGTGGTGGTATTGAAATCAATTACATCCGCAGTTAGATCGCCCGTACCTATATGGTTCAGATTTTTAATCTGAGCGAACATATCCGATGACTGGTCATCGTATCTGATATTCGCTTTGGAGATGCTGTACTCGTTGAGAGAGAGCTTGAAATTGGACGGCTCTTCCTTTTCCTCAGGAGTTTTTATTGAATCTGGTTTTACAATATCGTAATTTGCTGTTCCATCGGAAAGAATTCGGACATCAAACGAAGGTTCTTCAAGATGGATCTCGTCAATCTCCACCTGATCGCCCGACACAACGCTCCAGAAGTCTACGTGCGCTACGAATTGCTTTATATTGGCAAGTTCAATCCCCTTGAATTTTCCGATACCCTCTACTTTTGTATCGTTCAGTTCAACAGTCATATTGGGGAATGTGCTTAGGAAGGTTAGGTCGAAATCGCCCATTGAAACCTTCGCATTCAGCGATGTATTAATTTCATCTATAGCCATTTCTTTAAGTTCATCTTTGAAAAAGAAAGGAATTGCAATCAGAATAATAATCAGTAGCAAGAGGCTGATGCCGGTCCATTTTAATAAAGGCTTGATCAGACTTTTATTCTTTGGTATTATTTCTTTTTCACTCATGATTGAAGGACTTATTTTTGGATATTTGCTTTTTCTATGGGTTCGTAAAAATAACGAAAAAATTAAAGGATTATTGGAAAGGCAGCCACTAATTTAAGCGATGACTGTTCCTGTAAAGTTGGATGAATGCTTCTTTCAATACATTGTATTACAAATAATTAAATTAATAAACGATCAGTTTTTACTTTCACCCTAAGTTGAATTGATTTTGATCTAAAAGTATGTTAGTACAAGAAGTAATTTCCTATCTGGAAGAAATAGCGCCACTTTCAAGCCAGGAGCACTATGATAATTGCGGATTATTGGTCGGAGATCGCACCGAAATTGTATCGGGGGTGTTACTTTGTCTGGATTGTACGGAGGAAGTAGTTCAAGAAGCAGTTAACCTAGGAGCGAATCTCATTATCGCTCATCATCCTGTACTTTTCAAAGGGCTGAAGTCGCTTACGGGCAAGAATTATGTTGAACGGGTCGTTCTTTCGTGCATCAAGAGTGGGATAGCTCTTTATGCCGTACATACGAATTTGGATAATTACAGATTTGGGGTGAATAAGGAGATCTGCGATCGAATCGGATTGATAAATACGTCGATATTATCTCCAAAATCAGACCGCTTATACAAGTTGGTAGTTTTTACACCTGAGCGATACCATTCACAAGTAAGTGAGGCAGTGTTTCAGGCTGGAGCAGGTGAAATTGGAAATTACAGCAACTGTCAATTTTATCAGCAAGGAACCGGCACGTTTAAACCGTTGGACGATGCTCAACCGTTTTCGGGAAAATTGAATGAACTGTCGACCGATCCCGAGATAAGAGCTGAATATCTCGTAACCGAACATCGGCTTGGACCTGTTCTTGCAGCAATGAAAAGCGCACATCCTTATGAAGAAGTAGCACACGATGTTTACGCGCTTAAAAATTCAAATCAAACGGAAGGAAGTGGAATGATTGGATTACTTGAAAAACCTATGGCAGAGATTGATTTTTTACATTTACTCAAGGATGCCTTTCACTGTGGAAGTATTCGTCATACTAAACTCAAAGGGAATTTCTTATCAAAGGTCGCCCTTTGTGGCGGTTCAGGAAGTTTTTTGTTAAATCGTGCTATTTCCGCCGGTGCAGATATTTTTATTTCGTCTGATTTTAAGTACCATGAGTTTTTTGATGCCGAAGAAAAAATAGTTATAGCTGATATTGGTCATTATGAGAGTGAGCAGTTTACACCAAATTTACTTCAAGCGCTTCTTAAGAAAAAATTTACTACATTTGCCTTCCATTTAACGGAAATAAATACAAATCCAATAAATTATTTTTAGCGCATGGCAGCAACTGCAACGAAAAAAGAGGCTTCAGTAGCAGAAAAACTGGAAGCATTGTTTGAATTGCAAAAAATCGATTCAGAGATTGACAGAATACGTACTATTCGTGGTGAATTGCCACTTGAAGTGCAAGATTTGGAAGATGAGCTGGAAGGTTTAGAGAACCGCATCAACAAGATTCAGGAAGAGATTAAAGAGTTGGAAACGGAGATACTGGATCGAAAAAATGCATCGAAAGATGCGGAAGTGGCGATCGGCAAGTACAAGGAGCAGCAAAATAATGTGCGCAACAACAGGGAGTTTGAATCTCTTGCAAAAGAGATTGAATTCCAAGAGTTGGAAATCAAGCTTCACGAAAAAAAAAGTAAAGAAGCAAAGTTTAAAATTGAGAGTAAAAAAGAATTGTTAGACGAGGCGAAAGAACGATTCGAATTTCGTCAGGCTGATTTGAAAGGTAAACAGTCTGAATTAGATGAAATAGTAGGAGAAACTAAGAAAGAGGAGGATGACTTATTAAAAAAATCCGAGTCCGCGAAGAAAAAGATAGATGAGCGCTTGGTGTTTGCCTACAATCGTCTTCGAAGCAATGCTAAAAACGGTTTGGCCGTTGTTTCTGTAGAACGTGATTCATGTGGAGGTTGTTTTAACAAGATTCCACCTCAACGACAATTGGACATTCAGTCAAAGAAAAAGGTAATCGTTTGCGAACACTGCGGGCGTATCCTGATTCCCGGAAATGATTAAGTGTAATTAAAACGATATGAAAGGGCCTTTAAGCCCTTTTTTTGTGACTTGAAAAAAATGAAATTCAACGATTACCGAATATCCAACGAGATCAAATTACAACTCGACATTCTTGGTTTTAAAAAACCTACAGATATTCAATTTAAGGCTATTAAACCTATTCTGGATGGAGAGGATGTAATGGCTGTTGCACCAACCGGCACAGGGAAAACGGCAGCCTTTGCCATTCCTGTGTTGAGCAAATTGGTTACATCCGGAAAAAAGAGGATGAGAGGAATCCGTTGTTTGGTTATGGTTCCAACAAGAGAATTAGCTAAACAGATTTCTGTTGTTTTCCAAGACATTGGAGCAGAAACAAATATTCGCGTGTTGGGACTTTTCGGAGGAATTGAACAAGAACAACAAATACGCACATTGAAAAATGGTGTTGATGTCCTCGTAGCAACTCCAGGACGAATGTTCGATTTGATCAGTCAAGGATATATCGATATCTCTGGATTGGAATTTCTTGTATTGGATGAAGCCGATATGATGTTGGATCTGGGATTCAACAAAGATATTAAGGACGTAATGAAGCATATTCCACGCAAGCGTCAAACCTTATTTTTTACTGCTACTATCAGTAAGAAAATCAAGTCTTTGGCTTATGATGTGGTTCGAAATGCAATTCGAATACAGATTGCTCCAAAAAATCCCGTTTCACAAAATGTCGATCACGCTGTGGCATCTATTGAAATGGATGATAAGCGGTTTTTTTTAGAGAATATTTTGAAAGAGTATGAAACAGAGAAATTCATTGTTTTTGCTCGCACAAAAGTACGAGTAGAGAGGGTTGTTGCAGCTATGTCGCGTGTGGGAGTTCAAACTGAAGCTTTACATGGTGGAATGGAGCAAAACGATCGATTTTCTATACTTGAACGGTTTAGAACCGGTGTAAATCGTGTTTTGGTGACTACTGACGTTGCGGCTAGGGGAATAGATATCCCGTCTATGGATTATGTGATTAATTATGATTTACCCGATAATCCTGAGAATTATGTGCACCGTTGTGGTCGAACCGGACGGGGCAAAAGCAGAGGTCAGGCTCTTTCCTTTTGCAGTCAAGGCGAAAGAATTCTACTCAAGCAGATTGAAGAATATACAGGTGATGAAATCCAACGTTATGATTTGAGTGAGCAGGATTACAAGGAGATACTCAACGATCTTGATGACCCCTCCTATAATTGGAAAAAACTAATCGAGCAGACGAATAAGGAGGAGGGTAGGGATAAGGATGTTTGGTAAATTAGTCCTTCTGAGTGTCATCAGTTTTATTCTCTCTTGCAAATTCAAGATAGTATCCAATTAGAAAAAAATCCCGTCCAATTTCATCGTTGATTTTAAAGTCAAATTGGTGTAAATAACCCAATTGAATTCCTGAAGTTTTGCCCAAATGAAAGTTGAAACCGGTCATGAGTCTATTTCTTTCAAAATAAGGATCTTTGTCAGTAAAAAAGAGTTCATTATTAAGATTTAAAGCGACTGAATAGTCTGATTTTGAAGTGTATAAAGGTAATGACAATCCCAAGCGATAGCGGTATCTATTTCGATAGCCTGAGCTGGTAAATCGGCTCTCGAGTCTATAACGCTGTTCAATCTTGTAATTGCCTAATTTCTGGATTAACAATATCTGTGGCCAAATACGCAACTCATCGTTATTTTTTGGCAATAAGAAATCTCCCCCTTCTCTATACGTTTGGTAGGTTCCTGCTCCAATCGTAAAACGTAATTCTGGAGTAGGTGCGTAATTAACACCTCCTTTAAATTCGTAGTAATGAAAATGGTCATAAAATTTTAACGAGCGTATCTGACCTTCTCCAAATAGGCTCCATTTTTCTGTTAAGCTAACCTTTACGTTAACAATATTCCAAGTGCCTGTTTTCAAAGTTTGGGAAAATAATTTTGAGCACCTGAAGAAAAACAGAAACAGTGCTAACCAAAAAAAATGTAAAGATTTCATATTCAATCAAAAAGTATCGTTCATATTAACATAGATACAGAGCTCATACATTTTTCATTTTCAATCTTAGGAATTTGATTCTATGTAAATTCCTGACTGCGCTCATGGTGAATAGGATGAACAGTACATTGGATGTCAGAGCGAGTAGGATACCATTCCAGCCCATGCAAATTGCTAAAACCGGTGGAAGTAACATCAAATTGGATATTGAAAACCAGAAATTGAGATGAATTAGAATGGTTTCTATCTTTCGGTCTTTTCGACGCTCTTCTTGAGCCAGCCCCCCATGGTAAAAGCGAATTAGTCGTTTTTTGACTTCACCGCGGCGATTCGTTTTAGTGGATGAAGCTCCGTTTGTAGTGAGATCGAGTATAAGTCCGCTGGGATCATTGAGTCGACCATACTGATCAAAGAATTGCCCTAAAAAATCGTAGGCCTCATTCAGTTTCAATGTGCGCTCGTGGGCTGTAACATCGCTGTTTCTGTCCGGATGCCATTTTTTAGCTTGGATCTTGTACGCGTACTTGATCTTTTTCCATGAGGAAGTTGGCTTCAGATCAAGGATTTGAAAAGAGAGTAATATTTTCCGCTTCTGAATGTCTTGTTGCACTTCAGCACTTAGTTACAGAATATTTACTTCACGCTCCAACGTCACACCGAATTTAGCTTCCACATCGGTAATAATATCGGAAGAAAGTCGAAGTATTTGCTCACCCGAAGCTCCTCCATAGTTAACAAGCACGAGAGCTTGCAGTTTATGAACTCCGCAGTTATCAATAGTTTTTCCTTTCCAACCCGCTTTTTCAATCAACCAACCTGCTGCGAGCTTTCTTTTTCCGTCTTCTGAAGGATAGTTTGGCACATCAGGGTAGATTTTTAGGATATGCTCTGCGATATGTTGATCTATGACCGGATTTTTAAAGAAACTCCCTGCATTACCTATTTTTTTTGGATCTGGAAGTTTGGAGGTGCGAATTGCAATTACAGCATTGCTGATATCACGAATGGTTGGTGACGTAACCCCGATTTTGCTCAATTCACTCTCAATTGCTCCGTAAGTGGTATTGAGTTTTGGTTTTTTGTTCAATCGGTACGTTACGTTGAGTATCACATACTGATCTTTAAACTTTCGCTTGAATACGCTCTCTCTATAGCCAAATTCGCATGAATCTTTATCGAATGAATGAATTTCTCCGGAAGAAATATGAAATGCCTCCAAGGAATGAAATACATCCTTGATCTCTACACCATACGCTCCAATGTTCTGCATAGGACTCGCCCCGACACTTCCGGGGATCAAACTGAGGTTTTCTAATCCGGCATAACCATGATTAATGCAATGCAGCACGAATTCATGCCAAATTTCGCCTGCTCCCACTTTTATCCACACTTCATTTTCTGATTCTGAAATAACTTGAATTCCTTTGATTTCATTTTTTAAAATGAAACCATCAAAATCCTTTGTGAATAGAATATTACTGCCTCCACCCAAAATGAACAGCGGAGTGTTTGGACGATTATTGAGAAGTTCCTTCAGTTCGTTAACCGATTTAAAGCGTGCGAAATAACGTGAATTACTATGAATTCCAAAGGTGTTAACCGAAAATAGATCAATGTTTTCTTGAATCATTTCGTAAAAATAATGATTTGTCTTGTGAGGTACTGCATGATGAGCGTTCGTTCTTTCCTTGTATTTTTGTACTATGCGATTGAGACAGATTACCCCTGAAGAAGTAAATAAATTCAATAAGAATACACTGATGGAACAATTAGGAATCGAGTGTATCGAAATCGGAGGGCAACATCTTGTCGCCACTATGCCAGTGGATTTTCGGACACATCAGCCGATGGGATTATTACATGGAGGAGCCAGTGCAGCACTGATTGAGAGTGTTGGTTCAATGGGGTCGGCATTGCTCGTAAATCTTTCTGAAGAAGTTCCGGTAGGATTGGAGGTCAACGCAAACCATGTTTCAGGTGTTAAAGAAGGCTTTGTACGGGCTATTGGGAAAATTGTTCATGCAGGTAAGAAAACACACTTATGGCAGGTAGATGTATTTGATGGACATAACGATAAGCTCATTTGTACCGGTCGCCTCACTGTCATGATCATAGAACGCAGATAGTGGATATTTTAAGGTATCGTTTTCCCGGAGAAGAGGCTGTTTGTTTTGAAGGCAGTTTCTGCGAGGTAGACAGCTTTCATGGTCTACAGGGCTTTGTTATTTCAGATCATAGTGGTAGAAAAAAATTTCATTTCCGAGAAGGGTATGATTCCTTCGAATCTATGCGGTCAGAAGATATACCAAACGTCCTGACCAAAGAAGATTACATGGATATTGCCAGCAACTTTCTGTTTGAACTGAAAAATGAAGGTATTGAAAAAGCCGTTTTATCCCGGGTAAAGAAAGTATTTCTCACATTGAAACCCGATGAAGCCTTTGTTCTTTTGGAGAAGGCTTATCCTGCAGCTTTTGTCTATCTTATCCAATCTAAGTGCTTCGGCACATGGATCGGCGCCAGTCCGGAAGTTCTTGCTCATTATTCAGGGAATACGTTCTCTACTGAAGCATTGGCTGGAACATTGAGGTTAAATGCTGATTCGGGATGGTCAGAAAAAGAATGGATGGAGCAGCAGGCGGTTACCGATTTTATTCAGAAAATCGCAGGAAAATTTTCAGATGAAATTGAGGTCGGAGATCGTCAAGAAATCATTGCCGGACCGGTTCGACATTTAAGAACTGAAATTTCTTTTCGACTGCAGAAGGAGAAGTTGTGGGATCTTATTTCCGAGATTCATCCAACTCCTGCTGTTTCAGGGATCCCTCTGGTACGAGCCTTAGATCTTATTCGTAGACATGAGTTAAATGACCGAAAGTTTTATACCGGATATCTTGGACGAATAGCGTCCGAAAAAACGCAACTGTACGTCAATCTTCGCTGTGGAGAGTGGATAGAGGAATTCCTATATCTCTATCTGGGGGGTGGGTATAACCATCGTTCAATAGTGGAGAAAGAATGGGAGGAAACAGAAAATAAAAGCAGAACTTTACTCAATATTCTTCAAAAAAGTAGTTTTGACCAATGATCACCTCCGATAAGCATACTGTTCAATTCATAATCGATCAATGTATAGCGCATGATGTGACCAATTTTGTCCTATCACCGGGATCTAGAAATGCGCCCTTTGTTATCGCTTTAGATGCACATCCGGACATTGAATGTGTGGTGATTCATGATGAGCGAAGCGCAGCATTTTTTGCTCTGGGAATGGCTCAGCAATTGGAGAAACCGGTGGGTATTGTTTGTACCTCAGGTTCCGCACCATTGAATTATTACCCTGCTGTGGCTGAAGCGTACTACCAATGTGTTCCTCTGTTTGTGATTACGGCTGACAGGCCGGATGCCTGGATTGATCAAGGAGACGGACAAACCATTCGCCAACGCAATATCTTCGAAAGTCATGTGCGTTACAGTTGTCATTTTCAAGAGACTGTACGTAATGAAGAAGAGCGCTGGCATGTCGAACGCGAGACTGCAATAGCGTTTGCGGAAGGAAATGGTTCCTGGAAGGGTCCGATCCATTTTAATGTCGCCTTACAAGAACCCCTGTACGGGAAGCAACATCATCCTGAGGCTTCACGTCCGCGAATAATTAGCAGAGAAAAGGGTCATTTTGCTCCTTCTTCATCTTCAGTGTCTCAATTGCTCAAAGGATTACAGCTTTCAAAAAAGTTGGTGATCGTGGGTCAATTGGCTCCTGAACCATTGTTTTTAAAGGAACTAAGTAGTTTTGCTTCAGATAGTTCTGTGGCAGTACTGGTTGAAAATACGTCCAACTCAGTTGATCCGGCATTCATACACTGTATTGATCGTACATTGAATCGAATAATGGAATCTGAAATCGACGAATACGCTCCCGAATTACTCATTTCTGTGGGTGGTGCTGTTGTTTCAAAGCGAATTAAAAATTTTGTCAGAAAAAACCGACCCCAATTTCATTGGAAGGTGGGAAGTGCGTTCCCGTATATGGATACCTATCAGGCTCTAACGAATACCTTCGAAACAACACCCGGATCTTTTTTCAAATTTCTGAATAGATTGTCATTTCAGCGCTCTGTGTCTAACTTTGGAGGAAAGTGGAGACAACTTGATCACCTTAACCGAATGCGGTTATCGGATTTCTTCGCCGATGTACCTTTTTCGGACTTGCGTGTTTATCAGGTTGTTTTTGATCTGTTGCCTGAAAAATGTCAGTTGCATATGGGAAATAGTTCCGTGGTTCGCTATTGTCAATTGTTTGATCCTCTCCAAAATGTAAAATACTGGTCAAATAGAGGTACAAGTGGAATTGATGGAAGCACAAGTACTGCTGCAGGTGCATCGTTTGTTGCACCAGATGATTTACACATTTTAATCACGGGTGATATTTCTTTTTTCTACGATAGTAACGGTTTGTGGAACAGTTATTTAAATTCCAATTTACGTATCATTCTTATAAATAATGGGGGTGGAGGAATCTTTCGAATTATACCGGGTCCTTCAGCCTTTGAGCGGATGGAGAAGTATTTTGAGGCAGCGCATTCACATTCTGCTGAAGGTATTTGCCGGTCGTACAACATTTCCTACGATTCCGTTTGTTCTAACGAGGAATTAATAGAGAAAACAGAACAACTTTTTGTCAACACGGTAGGAGATCGGCCGCAGCTTCTTGAAATTTTTACACCCCGGGAGGAGAATTCTAAAGTATTGGATCAGTTTTTTAATTTTCTTATTGTTTAACATCTTTAACTAATTTTACAAAACACCTTTTGAATGGAATTTTTTGAAGCTTTATTGTCCTTTGATGGATTGATGTATTTTCTCATTCTTTCTCTTTTAGAGATTGTTTTGGGTATCGATAATATCATTTTTATCACAATTGTATCCGATAAACTGCCACTTAAAGAACAACGCAAAGCGCGCAACGCAGGTTTGTCGCTAGCATTAATCGTCCGACTTTTCCTGCTTGCGGGTGTTGCCTGGATTTTACGATTTACTGATCCATTGTTTCCCGACACTGAAATAACTTTAATTCAAAATTTCACGATTCAAAGTCTCGTTCTTCTTTTAGGGGGGTTGTTTCTTATATACAAGAGCACTACTGAAATGCATAGTGCAATAAGTGGCTCTAATTCTTCCGCATCTTCCTCAAAGGCCAAACTTAGTTCAGTTATCACTCAGATTATCCTGATTGATATCGTATTTAGTTTCGACTCTATAATTACAGCTATTGGAATGACCAATAATCTTGAACGCGAAACCGGACATAACCCTTTGGTCATTATTTATGCATCTGTCATTGTCTCTATGGTGGTAATGATGCTTTTTGCTAAGCCGATTTCTAATTTTATTAATGAGCGACCTACTATTAAAATGATTGCACTCGGCTTTCTTGTGACCATAGGAGTTATTCTTGTTGCAGAAGCATTTGGACAGCATATTCCAAAGGGCTACATTTATTTCGCAATGATTTACTCTTTGATTGTTGAGTTCTTAAATATTAGAATGCGCAAGAACGACAAAAATAAGCAACGGTGACAGTTAAAGAGGCCCGAGTTTTTCTGAATACAGAAGGGTTTGATTGCCTTCAGGATGCTTACGATCAACTGGTCTTTGATCAGCGACAGTTTTTTATTGTTAAAACTTGTATACCAAAGGTCTATGAATCACGAATTGAAATGTTAGAACGCTATATTCAAGCAGCACAGACCTTGGGCTGTGAGTCTCATGGCATTCAAACTTTAGAACGCAATTTTGTCCTTGGCGACTTTTCAATATTAAGTCATTATTTAGATTACTCATCACAAATGAGTGAGCTCAAAAGGAACCTGTCTCAGGCTGATACTTTAAGTATGGTTCGGGATTTAGCCCGATTTCAGTTGAAGTTGTTTGGTACTTACTCTTCTGCTTGGCCAAAGTTTGAGGAATATTCGGACGGGTTACTGCTTTCTTCGGAAACTGATCCTGTTGTTTTTTTTCAAGAGCTCAAACTGCTCGAAAGCCAAGGAGTAAGTACATTTACTCAACTCTCCTTGTCTGAACATCCGATTGGAATGTTGGTGAAACGGGAATCAATGAGATTATATACTCTACATACCTCAACCAAACATGCATCACGTACTTGAAAAACTGAAAATACAGTTGGAGCAGCAGGATTGGCCTGATGTCTACATGTTTAAATTTATTGTTCCGAATGAATCGGAAAAGGTGGCACAAGTTACAGTGCTCTTTAATGATAGCACCGATATTGTGATGCATCCCTCAAAAACAGGAAAATATATCAGTGTTACAGCCAAAGAACTTATGTTGGATGTGGATTCGATTTTAGCTAAGTATGAGCAAGCTGCTCAGATTGAAGGACTAATCGCACTTTAAATATGATTTTTATGATTTTGCTAAAACTATCTATAGAGCGAGTGTTGTTGGGCGTTCTATTCGTTTCCTTGTCAATACTTGTGTTGGTTATTGCATACCGTAAACTTTTGAAATACCTTGGGAAGGGATCTCCGTCACCCAAGGATTATTGTGTGTTATATAGTTTGGAACAAGAGGTCGTAAAAGGGGAAATGGAGATTTATTTTACCACAGCTTTTCAAAAATTCGTTGCCATAGAGTTGTACAATTCTGATCTTCAGGTGTTAAAAGTTTTGAAAGAAGGTGATTTTAAACCTGGCGGACACATTGTTCGATTTGATTCAATTGAAATTCCGAACGGCAACTATTACTACGGACTTCGAACGGACAATCAAAAAACAGTTAAGAAGATGAAGATTCACAATTGAACTGTCAATATGTCATGTAAAAAAGATTGGCAAACAAGTTGACAGCGGACAAAATACATTAATTTTGAATGTCTTTTGGCATCAACAAAACATAATAATTATGGCTTTAGAAATTACAGATCAAAACTTCGAGGAAGTTGTATTGAAATCAGACAAACCGGTTGTGGTTGACTTTTGGGCAGAGTGGTGTGGTCCTTGCCGAATGATAGGCCCGGTAATCGATGAGATGTATTCGGAGTATGAGGGAAAAGCAATTGTAGGAAAAGTAAATGTAGATAACAATCCGGGCGTTTCTGCACAGTTTGGAGTGCGAAATATTCCAACAGTGTTATTTATTAAAAATGGTGAGGTTGCTGATAAATCTGTCGGTGCGGTTCCAAAAGCACAATTGACAGCTAAATTGGATGCCATTCTCTGAATTTGAACCAAAAAATTATTTGGCTGCTCACTTGAGCGGCCTTTTTTCATTATAAAAGTCACGATGCAATCATTTACGCGCAGATTAAAATTTTACGGTATTGGTTTTGGATTCGGACTATTGTTCGTTATCTTTTTTTTTAAAAATCGTGGGTGTTCGTGGTTGCCATCTACTCGGGTAAAGAATAGCGTGCTGGAGAGAGTGATTGTTGTACCGGATGATCAGGAAGCAGCCATGTCGCGGGAGGGGATAAGTGATTCTGATATTCTTTACCTCATTGAAAATGGAGATATTGACTTTTCCCAAAGTATCAAGCGAACTAATCCAAAAGTATACTTATTTGAAGGTGAAATAAAAGTAGGGAAAGAGTTAAAGCTTTTCATGACACTCCCATCTGAAAGTTTTATTTCCGAAGTTCACTTCAAAGAATCGGAGGTTCAGAATGTCAAAAACACCAATAAAGGAACAGGTAAAATGATTTCTTTTCCTAAAGGTAAACAGTTAATTTTTATTGATTCAACTGATTTGCTACGTCAACACGGAAAGGAATATAAAATTCCAAATAGCTCAGATTTGTTAAGCTGGCTTAAATCATCCGGAAAAATTGATTTTTCGAGGACAAATTTCCGATCAAAGCCAAAAGTGGAACACCTCATTTGGTGCAAGGATAATAATGGGAAGGGTTTAGCTTTTAAGGCTGTCTGGTACAAAGAAAAGATTAATGTAACGTCCTTTGATTTTTAGAATATTAGCTTGATGGATTGATAATTCAATTAGTCATGTTAATAAATGAACCGTCTTTTCAATTTGTCAAATAGATGTTTTTTTAATTTTGAAAAATGGAATTTTCAGCTGAACAAATAGCAGAAATCATTGGCGGGACAGTAGTTGGAAATCCTGCTGTAATGGTTAGTGGATTAGCGAAGATTGAAGAAGGTATTCCCGGAGCATTATCCTTTTTGTCCAATCCTAAATATGAGGAGTATATCTATTTGACCCATTCCAGCATCTGTGTTGTTAACCATAGCTTTGAACCTTCTAAACCATTGCCAGATTCTCTTACCTTAGTCAAGGTGGATGACGCATACGCCTGTTTTGCCAAATTGCTCGAGGTGTATGCTCAGATGAACAAGAAGAAACCCTTGATTGAACAACCTTCATACATTGCATCTTCAGCAAAGCTGGGAGCCAATTTGTACGTCGGTGCATTCGCCTATATTGGCGAGAATGCTGTAATTGGTGATAATGTAGTACTTTACCCAAATGCTTACATAGGTGAAAATGTAGTAATTGGTTCTAATTCAGAGATCCATCCCGGAGTTGCTATTTACGCAGATTGTCAAGTTGGAGAAAATTGTATAATTCATGCCGGTGTCGTTATCGGTGCTGATGGTTTTGGCTTCGCTCCGGATGAAAAGGGTATTTTTCAAAAGGTTCCACAGATTGGAAATGTGATCATAGAGGATAACGTCGAGATTGGTTCAAATACTTCTGTTGATCGTGCGACGATGGGATCAACGATTATTCGTAGTGGCGTCAAGATTGATAATCTATGTCAGATAGCTCATAATGTGGAGATTGGAAGTCATTCTGCTTTAGCTGCCCAGGTTGGAATAGCCGGATCTGCAAAATTAGGGGCACACGTGATGGTTGGTGGTCAGGCAGGAATTAGTGGCCATTTGCATATTGCTGACGGAACCAAGATTGTCGCTCAATCCGGAATTCCTGCCACCGTTAAAAAGGCAGATACCCTAATGGGTTCACCGGGGATTCCTTTGACCGATTATAAAAAGTCTTATTTCGGCTTTAGAAAACTTCCGTACATACTAAACAAATTGCAGGAGTTGGAGAAAAAAATAAAAGAATTAACCAAAGTTTGATCTAAATGGCTGAAAAGCAACGCACGCTCAAATCGAGCATTAAAATTCAAGGAGTTGGTTTACATACAGGTGAAAAGGTGAATATCGAAATTTGTCCGGCTCCTGAAAATCATGGTTATAAATTTCAGCGCATAGATCTTGATGGAGAACCGGTAATCAAAGCGGATGCAGATCTGGTTGTTGCCACTGACCGAGGGACAACGCTCGAGTTTAAAGGGGCGCGTGTTTATACCACAGAACATGTGTTGGCAGCCCTATACGGATGTCAGGTGGATAATGCCTTAATCCGTCTTGATGGTCCGGAGGTTCCAATAATGAATGGGAGTTCAATGCCTTTTGTTCAGGCCATTGAAGAGGTTGGTTATGAAGAACAACAAGCTGAACGAGAGTATTTTGTGCTAACGGAGAATATCCCCTGGGAGGATGTTGAGAAAGGCATTGAATTTCTTGCTGTTCCGGATAACAATTACCGTATCACAGTAATGGTCGATTACAAGTCACCGGTCCTTGGCACTCAGCATGCCTCCATGTATAACATTTCAGAGTTCAATAAGGAAATTGCTCCTTGTCGAACCTTCGTTTTTCTGCGTGAGTTAGAGTTTTTGGCTACGAATAATCTGATTAAAGGTGGAGATCTTGACAATGCGATCGTGTTGGTAGATCGTGATGATATTTCTAAAGAGGAATTGGAGCGACTGGCCAAATTACTTGGTAAAGAAAACCTGACTATAAATGTAGAAGGTATTGGTGTGTTGAATAGTGCCAAGTTGCAATTTGAAAACGAGCCTGCGCGACATAAGCTACTTGACATTGTAGGTGATTTAGCTTTAGTGGGTAAACCTATCAAAGCTCACATTCTGGGCGCTCGTCCCGGACACTCAGGTAACGTGCGATTTGCAAAAGTATTGAAGGAGCAAATTAAGAAACAGGAGAAAGAAAGACGAAAATTTGATCTAACCAAAGAACCACTATACGACATAAACGATATAGAGCGGATGTTGCCTCATCGATTTCCATTTTTGATGGTTGATAAGATCATGGAAATTCGTGAAGAATCAATCGTCGGGGTGAAGAATGTTACCATGAATGAGCCCATATTTACAGGGCATTTCCCCGGAAATCCCGTTTTTCCCGGAGTACTTCAAATTGAGGCTATGGCACAGGTAGGAGGAATTTTTGCCTTAAGTAAAGTGGAGGATCCCCACCTATATTCAACTTACTTTATGAAGATCGACAACGTGAAGTTTAAACACAAAGTTCTACCCGGAGATACGCTCGTATTTGAATTATCTTTACTTTCACCAATCCGACGCGGATTAGTTGAAATGGGTGGAAAGGCCTATGTGAACGGAAAAGTAGTGATGGAAGCAGATATGCTTGCTCAGATAGTAAAAGACAAGGGATAGATGATAAGTAAACTGGCACAGGTATCAATCGGAGCAAGGTTGGCAGCGGATATCATTGTTGAACCCTTTTCCACGATATATGATGATGTTGTAATCGGTGCCGGAACAAAAATTCATTCCAATGTGACCATTTATCCGGGTACTCGGATTGGTGAGCATTGTGAGGTGTTTCCCGGAGCTGTGATTGGTGTTGTACCGCAGGATCTTAAATTTGAAGGTGAATACACAACAGTTGAGATAGGAAACAATACCAGAATCCGTGAATGTGTTACGATCCACAGAGGAACCAAGGATAAAATGAAAACATCCATTGGTGACAATTGTCTGCTTATGACTTACGTACATGTCGCGCACGATTGTCAGATCGGAAATAACGTAATCCTTGCCAGTTATGTGGGACTTTCAGGTCATGTGATGATCGATGACTATGCGATTCTTGAAGGAAAAGTAGCTGCACAACAATTCGCTCGAATTGGTGCACATACGTTTATTGGAGGTGCATCCTTGATTCGTAAAGATATTCCGCCTTTTATTAAGGCCGCCCGGGAACCCTTGACTTTTGCCGGCGTTAATTCTGTAGGTTTGAGAAGAAGAGGGTATTCCGATGATCAGGTTCGGGAAATTGAAGATATATACAGATTGCTATATGTTCAGAATAACAATATATCCAAAGGAATTGAGGCAATCCGTCAGCAAATAGCAAATTCATTTATTCGTGAATTGATTATCGGATTTGTTGAGAAATCGGACAAAGGAATTATTCGAGGGATGATATAACCCCTTTTAATACTTAATAATCAAATGTTTAATCGTGGAGAGATCGTGGAACTCGCTATCGAAGATTATGCTTTCGGTGGTAGGGGAGTTGCACGTATCCCTTCATCAGAAGGGGCTTATGTGGTTTTTGTTGATAATGCTTTTCCGGGTCAATGTGTTAGGGCAAAGATCGAGACTAAACGCAAAAGACATGCGGAGGCGAAGCTACTGGATGTAATCAACCGTGCACCTGAGGAACTAACGGGTAAGTTTCAGGAAATTTCAGGCGGCCCCTATATATATGTGCCGGTTGCATTGCAAGAGTCTGCCAAAAAAACAGCTACAATTGAAACTTTTTCAAGGATTTCAGGGATTCGTGATTTGCAACAGCGGTTTGATGATTTCATTAGTTCGCCGGAACACTATTTCTACCGTAATAAAATGGAATACAGCTTTTCGTCCATTGAACATGTTCCGCTTACCGGAGAAGAAATCGATGATTCATTTGCCTTAGGGTTCAAAAGACGAGGCACCTGGTGGAAAGTTGAAAACCTGAATCAGCCTAGTGGACTCTTCGATGAGCAGTGGGAAAAATTGCTTAAAGAAATACGTGAATATTTGAGGTCATCCGGACTTCCGGCTTGGCATCCGCCGAAAAAGACGGGATTTTTCCGTCATTTAGTTGTACGTAAGTCATTTGATCAGGATCAGCTTCTAATAAATTTGGTGACTTCTTCAGAAGGATTGGAGAAGTTTGATCTTAAAGGATTTTCAACCTTTCTTGAGTCCAATTTAGGGAATCGACTTGCCGGATTTCTGCACACGGTAAATGACAATGTTGCTGATAGAGCTAAAATAGAAAATGGAGAAAGCAATCTCTTATTTGGACAGCCCGTCGTAGTGGAAAAACTGCTCGGACTTGAATTTGAGATCTCCATGGAGAGTTTTTTTCAGACCAATCCCAAAAGTGCTGAGTTGCTCTATACGAAAGCGTTGAATTATGTTTTTGAAGAAGATATTCCGGAAGACAGTGTGGTGATGGATTTGTTCTGTGGCACGGGTACGATTGGACAACTACTTGCAAAAAGAGGTGGTAAATCGCGAATTGTAGGGGTAGATATTGTCGAAGAAGCAATCGAAGATGCTAAACGAAATGCACGAAGAAATGGTATTGAAGGTATTGAATTTTATGCTTCGGATGTGGGTAGATTTCTGAAAGAAAATCCTGAATTCAATGGAAAGATTACGTCGATTATACTTGATCCTCCGCGTGCGGGAATTGCTCCGAAAACCCTTCAAAAAACCATTGATCTCGGTGCAAAGAATATTGTTTACATTTCCTGTAATCCTTCAACGCAGGCACGTGATGCGGATTTATTCCGTCAGGCAGGCTATGAGCTGGATAAATTCTCACTGGTGGATCAATTTCCGCATACGGGGCATATCGAATCCATTGCTAAGTTTAAAAAGAAATGAACGCAGAGATTATATCTATCGGTGATGAATTGCTCATCGGTCAAACCGTTAACACCAATGCTTCATGGATTGGGATGGAATGCTCCCTCCGTGGTATCCGCACCAATTTTATCACTACAATCAGTGATCAGGGACAGGCTATATTTGATGCTGTTGATCAAGCAGTTAAGCGATCTGACATCGTCTTCATCACCGGTGGACTTGGTCCAACCAAAGATGATATTACCAAATATACGTTGGCATCCTATTTTCAAACCGAATTAAAACAACATGAGCCAACATTACGACGCATTAAAGCTTTTTTTGCAGCCCGCAAGCGACCCCTATTGGACGTGAATATACGTCAGGCAGATCTTCCTGTGGATGCCGAAATTTTAGAAAATGTGAACGGTACGGCCGCCGGCATGTGGTTTGAGAAGAATGGAGCCGTGGTGATCAGTATGCCGGGAGTTCCTTATGAAATGAAGGAAATCATGCTGACAGAAGTGTTCCCCAGACTTGAGAAAAGGGGAGGACTACCTTCTTTATATCATCATACGTTGATGACACAAGGTATTGGTGAGTCGTTTCTGGCAGATCAGATTAAGAATTGGGAAGAACGTGTTGCCTTGGCCGGATTCGGATTAGCATATTTGCCTTCACCGGGAATGGTAAAACTGAGACTCACTTCTTACCAAGGAGAGAAGCGTAAATCAGAGATTTTAGCCTTTTTTGAAGAATTAAAGGAGCGCTTTCCTAGGTATGTCTATGGAGAACAAGATATGACCTTATCTGAGGTGCTGGGCAGACTACTTCGGGATGGAGGAAAAACCATCAGTACAGTAGAAAGTTGTACGGGGGGAGCGCTAGCGCATAGTTTAGTTTCCATTCCCTGTTCTTCAGATTACTTTAGGGGCTCTCTTATTACCTACTCCAACGCGTTAAAAATGCAACTTTCAGATGTCACGGAAGCGAGTTTAAAGGCTTCAGGTGCGGTGAGTGCTGATGTCGTTGCGCAGATGGCGGAGAATGGTCGCTTAAAGCTAGGAACAGATTACTGTGTTGCTACTTCCGGAATTGCCGGCCCGGATGGAGGAACTGCGGAAAAGCCGGTTGGCACTGTTTGGATGGGAGTGGCTGATGAAAAGGGCGTTTCAACATATTGTTTTCGTTATGGAGACAATAGAGAACGAAATATTCAAATGAGCGTTCTTTCCGCTTTAAATCTGGTTCGTTGTAGAATTTTAGGGGTAGAGGTTGAAAAAAAGTGACAAACAGTTGTTCGTTATCGAAAAATGTAGTTTCTTTGCACCCCATTTAGAATTAGGATAAAACAATAAAAGATGTCACGAGTTTGTCAACTTACGGGTAAATCGGTGATGGTTGGGAACAATGTTTCTCACTCCAACCGTAAAACGAAACGTAAATTTTACCCGAATCTGGTTTCCAAGAAGTTCTACCTTCCAGAGGAAGATCGCTTCATCACATTGAAAATATCTACCTCAGCCTTGAGAACCATCAACAAAAAAGGTATTTCTGCCTGTGTTAAAGAAGCACGCGAAAAAGGGTATTTGAAGTAATCCTGTCCTACCCGTTGAGAAACGGTAGACGTTAAAAACGAATAGAAATGGCTAAGAAAGCAAAAGGAAACAGAATTCAAGTGATCCTAGAGTGCACAGAGCACAAGGATTCAGGTATGCCGGGGACTTCTCGTTACATTACAACGAAAAACAGAAAGAACACTCCGGACCGAATGGAGATTAAAAAATTCAATCCGATATTGAAGCGCATGACGGTTCACAAGGAGATTAAATAAGATTGAGTCATGGCAAAGAAAGTAGTAGCATCGTTACAAAAAGGTGGCGGAAAAGAGCACACGAAGGTTATCAAAATGGTAAAATCGGATAAATCCGGAGCCTATACCTTTAAAGAAGAGATCGTTCACAATGACAAGGTGAAAGAGTGGTTCACGAAGAACTAATCGTTCCTTGATCAAATGATATTTTAAAGCTCCTGAAATGGGGCTTTTCTTATTTTTACACTATGGCATTTTTTGGATTATTTTCAAGAGAAAAAAAAGAAACGCTCGATAAAGGACTTGAGAAGACCAAACAGAGTTTTTTATCGAAGCTTGCTCGCACGATTGTCGGGAAATCAAAAGTAGACGATGAGGTATTGGATAACCTGGAAGAAGTCTTGATCACTTCAGACGTGGGAGTGGAAACCACCCTAAAGATAATCGGTCGGATAGAAGCAAGGGTTGCGCGCGACAAAGTTTTAGGAACGAATGAATTGCAGTCGATTCTTCGAGAAGAAATCGCGGCATTGCTGGAAGAAAATAATTCCGGCGCCACAGGTTCCATTGAATTTGAAAAACCTTCCGATGGTCCGTATGTGATTATGGTCGTAGGAGTGAATGGAGTCGGTAAAACAACGACCATTGGAAAATTAGCGCATCAGTTCAAAAGTGCAGGTAAAAAAGTAGTTCTCGGCGCGGCTGATACCTTTCGCGCGGCTGCGGTCGATCAGTTGATTATTTGGTCGGAGCGAGTAGGTGTGCCTATTGTTCAGCAAGGGATGGGTGCCGATCCGGCTTCGGTGGCGTTCGACACTCTACAATCAGCGAAATCTCAAGATGCAGATGTGGTGATCATAGATACGGCCGGACGATTACACAACAAAGTGAATCTCATGAACGAATTGAGTAAGATCAAGCGTGTGATGGAAAAAGTGGTGCCCGGAGCACCGCACGAAATCTTGTTGGTTTTAGATGGTTCAACCGGACAAAATGCTTTCGAACAGGCTAAACAATTCTCCTTAGCCACAGATATCAATGCTTTAGCTATCACAAAGTTGGATGGCACAGCCAAAGGTGGCGTGGTGATCGGTATTTCAGATCAAATGAAAATCCCTGTCAAATACATTGGTGTGGGAGAAGGTATAAACGACCTACAACTCTTTGATAAAATCGAGTTCGTGGATTCGTTGTTTGAATAATTGCCAATTTCCTCCCCCTCATTCCCCCTCCAAAGGGGGAAGTAAAGTTTCCCTCCTTGGGGAGGGAGTAAGGGAGGGGTGCTAACTTAGACGAAGTGGAGGGGTTGCGTCTCATTTTTCAACGCATGCACTGCATAAATCAATCGGGGCAATACGTATTCAAATTGATGTAATACTTCACCTTCTCCAAATCGCAAAAAAGTATATCCGAGATCCTCCAGTCTTTTCTGACGATATGCATCGTATTCCGGTTTAACGAAATGCGAACTTCCATCAACCTCTATGATCAGTTTTAATTCAGCACAGAAAAAATCGACAATGAAACGATCTATAGGTCGTTGTCTTTTGAATTTGACGCCGAGTTGCTTTCATCTGAGTGCGGCTTTCCAAAGATACTTTTCAGCTTTGGATACGGATAAAGTGCGTAATTCATGCGCATACTCCCTTAGTTGAGGGCTGTAGTGGTGGTACATGGGTAGGTTTTTAGGTTTACTTGAAGATACGAAAAATTATTGTTTACCACTTCAATCTGCATTTATCCTCCCCCTCAATCTCCCTCCAAAGGGGGATGGCAAATGTTTTCCTCCTTGGGGACCTGTCCCGATCGATTGGAATGAGCATCGGGAGGGAGTAAGGCGCCGCACTGAGATTTTCGAAGTGGTGGGGTTGTAATATAGAGCTAAATAAGAGATCGAGAGTGAAGAGATTAATCCTCCCCCTCAATCTCCCTCCACAGGGGGAAGTAAATTTTCCCTCCTTGGGTAGGGAGTAAGGGAGGGGTGCTAACTTAGACGAAGTGGAGGGGTTTGGAGATTCAACCCTATAAAGGCAGTGAGCATCAGGAGGGACGAAGGCGCCGCACTGAGATTTTCGAAGTGGTGGGGCTGTAATATAGAGCTAAATAAGAGATCGAGAGTGAAGAGATTAATCCTCCCCCTCAATCTCCCTCCAGAGGGGGAAGTAAATTTTCCCTCCTTGGGGAGGGATTAAGGGAGGGGAAGGCAAAAACTAAATTGCAAAAATAAAGCTTCACCCATGCTTTCTGGGCACATACTTCACAGGCGCTTCATTGAATGCCGTAAAGTTGAACTCAATTACGAGTAGTTCAGATAGAGTTGTACCCAAAGCGCTCGCTATCCGTGCGTAAGTAAGCAATTGTGGATTAGATTTTCCATTTTCGATGACAGAAAGATTGGATTTTTCCATACCAATCTGGTAGGCGAGATCCTGCAGCGACATCCCTTTTTCTTTGCGCAGTAAACGGATGCGCTGTCCAACCAGTTTCAGCAATTCTTCATCGGTCATTCCTGCCATAGAGGCAAGTTGTCGCTAAAATTTTTTCGAGTAGTTATGTATTTACATGAATATTAGTTATAATTGCACAAGTGTTATGTATATACAATAATTATCCACATTATTGATCTATATTCTGCCGATTAATTTAAAAAAAAACGCTATTGGAAATAACACTTATGAACTTTCTAATTAGTGAAAGTTGTGACTTTAAAACAGTAACAAAACCTTGATGAAAAAGAATATCTTCCGACCCTTTAACATGAGATATAAACCACTAACAATACTTGGAGTTGCCATCCTAATGGGAACAATTAGCTATGCTCAAAGTATCGCACCGCAATCGGTGAATAGTGGTGGAGCAAAAATGAGCCAAGCAAATGGTTCACTGAGTTTTACAGTGGGTGAATTGGTCGTGCTAAGCCAAAAAGACAGCCTAGGAAATACACTTGGAGGTGGATTTACTGCCGGAGCAACATTAACAACAGCAAGTATTCAAGAAGCCGATGCAACGGTGTTGGACGTATGCGTATTTCCCAATCCCACTTCTGATTTATTAAATATTCGCATTAACCACTCTACCCTGGAGCAGGTTATTGTTTCGATTACAGACTTACAAGGTAAAGAAGTGTACAACGGCTTATATGCATTTATTTCGAATACCATTGGTATAAATACGAATGCCTATGCTCCGGGCACTTATGTCTTATCCCTAAAAAACAATGCCAACCAAGTTCTTGGCTCCTATAAAATCATTAAACACTGATTAAAATAAATGACTATGAAAAGGATTACTTTACTTTCAACCCTACGACAAGCTCAGTTTGTCACTTTATTCATTCTACTTTCAACTTTAGTTGTAAAGGCACAAACCCCACCCAATGCGTTTAATTACAGTGCAGTGGCTCGAAATGCGGCAGGACAACCCATTGCCACCGCAACCATAGGTATTCAAATTACAATTTTAAAAACTTCTCCGACAGGTGCTTCGCAATACAGCGAAAATCATTTTGTAAACACCGATGCGTTTGGCTTATTTAATTTGGTAATTGGTGCTGGTGCCATTCAAAGTGGTTCGATGGCAACGATTGATTGGAGCACCGATAACTATTACCTCAAAGTAGGTATGGATGCAACCGGAGGTAAAAATTTCTTAACCATGGGAACAACCCAGTTATTGAGTGTGCCTTATGCGATGTATGCGAAGAGTGCGGGAAGTGTTTCGGGAGGTAGCGGAATCACAATTACTTCAGTTTCATTAGCAGGTGATACACTTTACCTTAGCAATGGACAAACTTTTGTAGCAGGTGGAAAAAGTGGTAGTTCTGCTATGCCAATAATTACAACAAATGCAGTTAAAGGAATCACATCCAATTCCGCAACTTTCGGTGGTACAATTAGTAATGCGAATGGAAATCAAATTATGGAAAGAGGAATTGTTTATTCTACCTCACCAAATCCTACATTAGGCTCTAATAAAATTGTAATTGGTAATGGAATTGGTACATTTGATACCATCTCAGGCTTAGGTTATGAATATGTTCATTTATTAAAACCAAATAGCACCTATTATGTACGCGCTTATGCAGTTACAGAAAACAATATTTCCGCTTATGGTAATGAAGTAAGTTTCACTACACTTTCAGTTGGACAAACGGGGCAGGGAGGTGGCATTGTTTTCTTTAATAAAGGAAATACAAACGGTGGTTGGCAGTACTTAGAATCGGCAATAAGCGACCAAAGCACAGGAATTGCTTGGGGATGTCATGGAACATCTATTTCCGGAACACAGCCTACGGTTGGGAGTGGCGAAGCCAATACCGGTTTAATTGTTAAAGGATGTAACGTTGCATCATTTGCAGCTAAATTATGTGATAATTTAACTTTGGGTGGCCAAAGTGATTGGTTTTTACCTTCAAGAGATGAACTCAATTTGATGTTTAAAAATATGCACCAAAATGGACAGGGAAAATTTAACACTTCAGCTTCGTTCAGATATTGGTGTAGTACGGAGGAATACTCCAAGACCGTATGGAGCTACTCCTTCCTCTATGAGGGTGACAGTAGCACCTATAAGAGCGACTCACATTACGTGCGTGCGGTTCGGGCTTTCTAGACCGGAGACTGTCGAAGGTTTAACCACTTGCACTGAGCTTGACGAAGTGTTCAACTCTTAACCATTTAAGATATACCGCGAGCATCGAAGATAATTTTATATTACCCGCTTCTCAGTATATGTTATTCTAGGATGAACTCAAGAAATCCCCTATCAGCCTCGGTTGGTGGGGGGTATTCAGAAAAATAGTTTAGTTTCGAGTGAATTTTGAACGAGTTCCAGGTAATATTCATTTTTTAGCACGCCGAAACTTGTAATTAGTGCAAGGTTCACTGCTTTTTTGGTTTTAGTTGCATTTTGAAACACACTTATTTTTCTTCTGAGATTTGCTGCATATTCTTTATCAATGACGAATTCATCATTTGTAAACTTGCATTCGATAAGATTAATTACTTGATCCTGTCGGTCAATTAAAAAATCAATTTGAACCTTTTCATCGTTTGCAGATCCAATCCAGTTGTCTAGATTGGAAATAACTCCGCTTATACCCAAGGCTGACTTTATTTCTTTTATGTGTGATAAACAAACTTGCTCGAATGCGATTCCTTTCCAAGTATTGAAAATAGGTTGATTTTCATTGTTGTCCGATAAATACTTTGGGTAGATTCAAAAAACAAAATGCCAAGTAGATTTCATGCAAATTTTTGAAAATGGGGCTTGTTTTTGAAATTCCAATCGCTAATCAACGTGATGCAGGATTACCGGCTCGATTTTAGAAGTGAGGGAGAAGAAAATTTCGAATCGTAAAACAAAACCAAAAAGCGCTTGTCGTTTGGAAACGATATGTTTCCACTCTTTTTGAGTTTTGATCGATGAGAAATTTTCGCCGAATGTCTAAATCGAGTCTTGATCTTTTGTTTCTTTTGTACTTGTGTTGAGTTTATCGAAACATCAAGACACCGCGAAGCAGCCACGAAGTGAAATGAAAGAGATCATTTTTACCCGAGAATACTGTTTTTGACCATTTATAGATTATAATCAGCCATAATGTAACAATAAAGATTCTTTTTGGCTGATTATATATGGGATTAACAGTTGTTGTTTGTTGATGAGTAATATAGTGTTTGTACCTCTCTGCTTCGCAGGATATGTTTTCCTTCGATGAACTCAATACTGCTTGCTTTAATAAGGTGATCGTTTTGCTATTAAAACGTGGCTTCATGATGCTCCAAGATCCCGATTCAATTTGGTCGGATATTGTGATTCGTTGGTTAGGGAAGGATATCCACCCTTGATGTTACCCAATGAAAAGGCTACATTTGTGTCGTTCAATTGATAATTATGTCTCAAAAACCTGCCATTCCGAAAGGAACACGTGATTTTTTACCTGTTGAAGTTGCCCGGCGAACATATATTTTCGATACGATTCGCAAAGCATTTAAAATTTATGGATTCGAACCGATTGAAACACCGTCTTTTGAATTGCAACGCTCATGGGAAAATATGGTGAGGAAGGCGATCGATTGATCTTTCGGATCCTGAATTCCGGAGAAAAAATGAAAAAAGCAGATCTGGATGCTCTAGCTCAGGAGAATTTACCTCGATTTGCGAATAGTTTATCGGAAAAGGCCTTGCGCTACGATCTTACTGTACCCTTTGCCCGATTTGTTGTGCAGCACCAAAATGAGATCACTTTTCCGTTTAAACGGTTTCAGATACAGCCGGTGTGGCGCGCCGATCGACCGCAGCATGGGCGTTATCAGGAATTTTATCAATGCGATGCGGATGTCGTAGGGAGTGATTCGCTGCTTCATGAACTAGATTTTGTGCAACTTTTCGACGAGATCTTGACAGACTTGAAATTACCATCGTTTACGATTAAGATCAATAACCGCAAGATTCTTACGGGAATAGCTGAGGTAAGCGGAGAATCAGATAAATTAATAGATATTACAGTTGCTATCGATAAACTCGATAAAATTGGAGAGGAAGGTGTAGTGTCAGAGCTTCTAGAAAAAGGAGTTTCAGAAATGGCAATCGAACGAATCAAGCCTCTTTTTTCTTTGAAAGGAAATAATACCAATAAACTTGAATTGATGCGCCGGATGCTTAAAAATAGCGAAATAGGATTGAAGGGGATCGAAGAGTTGTCATTCGTGCTTGAACAAACAGCAGAAATTGGTCTTAAACATGGTGAACTGGAATTTGATGTCACTCTGGCTCGCGGACTAAATTATTACACAGGTGCCATTTTTGAAGTGAAAGTAAATGGGGTTAAAATGGGAAGTATCTGTGGAGGAGGTCGTTATGATGATCTTACAGGGCTCTTTGGTATGAAAGGTATGTCGGGTGTTGGTATTTCATTTGGTGCTGATCGTATTTATGATGTGCTCACTGAATTGCAACTTTTTCCGGAAGAAACAGATCAAGGATTGGTACTACTTTTTGCTAATTTCGGAGAGAAAGAACAGTCATTTTGCTTAAAAAAGATGCGTGAGTTACGTTGGGAAGGAATTCCATGCGAACTATACCCGACAAACTCAAAACTTCAAAAGCAAATGAAATATGCACACGACAAAAAAGTTAAATTCGTGGCACTAGTTGGTGAAAATGAATTGCAAAATGATACGATTCAATTGAAACACATGTTGACCGGAGACCAGTTTTCGATCCCGGCAAATGAGTTAGTTAACTTTTCCTGGAACACTTATCCGAACTAGTAAAAAATGATTTTTGTAATTGATAATCAGTGGATATCAGTCGGTCAATTTGAAAAAATACTTGAATCATATTCTTGTATTGAATTAGGTCCTAAAGCAAAAACTTCCATTCTTAAATGTCGAAATTATATTGATGAAAAACTAGGTAAGGGTGATCAATTGATGTATGGCATAAATACTGGATTTGGTGCATTGTGCGATACTGAGATTCAGTCCGATCAATTGGAGTTGCTACAACGCAATCTTGTTTTGTCGCATGCCTGTGGGGTGGGAGAGGAAGTCCACGAGAGGTTGGTTCGTCAAATGTTGTTGCTCAAAATAATGAGCTTGTCACAGGGTTATTCCGGTATACAATTGGAAACGATCGAGCGTTTGATTTATTTTTATAATGAAGGTATTTTGCCTATTGTATACGAACAGGGGAGTTTGGGAGCTTCGGGTGATCTTGCTCCGTTGGCGCATCTTTCGCTGCCGCTAATTGGTGAAGGCGAGGTGCGTGTGAACGGGAATCGAATTAAAACATCTGACCTTTATTCTCAAAGTGGATTGGAACCGATTGTTTTGAAATCCAAAGAAGGACTAGCTTTGCTGAATGGAACGCAGTTTATGAATGCTAATGCTTCTTATGCTGTGATCAAAGCGAAACAGTTATGGAATAATTGGAATCTAATTGCCGCTTTATCACTAGAGGCATACAATTGTCGGATAAATCCATTTCAGGCTAATGTAAATGAGGTGCGACACCAACAGGGACAGATAGAGACTGCTCGAATTTTTAGATCTATTTTAGATGGAAGCGAACGGGTGTCGCAACCCAAGGAACATGTGCAGGATCCGTATTCATTTCGCTGTATTCCTCAGGTTCATGGGGCTACCAAAGACACCATTGATTATGTCACACAGATTATTGAGCGAGAAATTAATGCTGTTACGGATAATCCAACAGTATTTCCTGATGAAAATGATGTGGTTTCTGCTGGCAACTTTCATGGGCAACCGTTGGCCTTGTGTATGGACTTCCTTGCGATTGCAATGGCTGAAATGGCAAGTATCTCTGAGAGGCGCATCTATAAACTTATTTCCGGATCGCGTGGATTGCCTATGTTTTTAGCGACTAATCCGGGTTTGAATTCAGGTTTAATGCTTACTCAATACGTGTGTGCTTCAATAGTTAGTCAAAATAAGCAACTCTGCACCCCCGCTTCGGTTGATACGATCGATTCCTCTAATGGTCAGGAAGATCACGTCAGTATGGGAGCAAATGCAGGAACAAAATTGTATCGGTTACTAAAAAATTGTCAAACCGTTCAGGGGATGGAACTTCTAAATGCTGCACAAGCTTTTGAATTCAGAAGACAGATTCGATCATCAGCTCCGATCGAAAAATTGTTTAATGCTTTCAGGGAATGGGTTCCATTTGTTAAGGAGGATATTTATCTTTATCCTTTGATTACCGAAAGTGTTAAGTTTACAGAGAAAAAGTTAACCGATGAGTGAATTATACGAGATAGATGCTTTGGAGCCGAAAATGAATCGTCCGAAGTTTTTGACGGTGTTGTGTATATTAACATTAATAAATGCAGGTTTGTCGATAATTTCATCTTTTTTATCATTACTACACGGCCCAATATCGGAGGATGAAATGATGGAACAACGGGTGCAGTTTTTGAAATTGTCAGATGAGATGAGAACAATGGATATGTCCCGCTTGGCTGAGATGATGGAGCAAATTCAACGCTTGTCAGAAGCATCCAATGCATACTTCTATCTGAGTACCGTTATTTCCATGGGGATCTTGTCATTGGGCATCGCTGGTGCGGTATTGATGTTGCGTGGAAGGAAGTTGGGATTTCATCTTTACATAGGCTATTCGTTGCTTACGGTTTTACAACTTTATTTTTTCGCATCTCCAGCCGACATTCCAACCATTGCCGTCGTCTTTGGATTGCTTTTTTCCGGTTTGTTTATCTTTTTGTATTCGCGAAATCTTCATTGGCTAAAAGCGATGTAAACTCTGCGTCTCAAACTAATGGCTATTGCCCAACCCCGAAAGTCCTAAGTCTTTCGTCTTGATGTCTTGGTGTCTTGAAGTCTTTTGTCTTTGAGCGCCAGCGGTCTATCTTCAAAAGTTCAAATGCCTTCGGCGTTCAAAGGTTCAAAGGTTCAAAGGTTCAAAAATTTCACCTCTCACTTTGTCAGCGGGGCTTTTAACCTGAACCCAATCGAAGGATTGTCTCAATATCTTTTGTCTTGATGTCTTTTGTCTATTGTCTTGAAGTCCTGAAGTCTTGATGTCTTGATGTCTTGAAGACTTTTCATCTTTTCGCGATTCTTTCCTTACCTTTGCACCCAATTTTGTAAATATTATGATTGCTGTAAATAATTTATCGCTACAATTCGGAAAACGGGTGTTGTTTGACGAAGTGAATGTGAAATTCGTTAATGGAAACTGCTATGGCGTCATCGGTGCGAATGGTGCCGGAAAATCAACCTTTTTAAAAATCCTTACGGGTGACCAAGACCCAACTACCGGTCGTGTGGAGTTAGAGCCTGGCAAACGTTTGGCTGTTTTAAAGCAAAACCACTTTGAATTTGATAAATTTCCAGTTCTCCAGACTGTTATCATGGGGCACAAACGTCTTTATGAGATTATGACTGAAAAAGATGCTTTGTATGCGAAGCCAGATTTCTCAGACGAAGACGGGATGCGCACGGCTGAATTAGAAGGCGAATTTGCTGATCTGGAAGGGTGGAATGCGGAAACGGATGCGGCTACACTCTTGAGTAACCTGGGCATCGATGAATCAAAACATTACAGTTTGATGGAAGATCTTTCGAGTGATTTGAAAGTTCGTGTATTACTCGCTCAGGCCTTATTCGGTAATCCGGATGTCCTCGTCCTAGATGAGCCTACCAATGATCTCGATTTGAAAACAATTGGTTGGCTGGAAGATTTTCTTTTGGATTTTAAAAATACCGTTATCGTCGTTTCTCACGATCGTCACTTTCTGGATACTGTTTGTACTCATATCTGTGATATTGACTTCAGTAAATTGAATTTGTTTACAGGTAACTATACGTTCTGGTATCAGTCTTCTCAATTGGCGGCACGTCAGCGTTCGGATAAAAACAAGAAAGCGGAAGAGAAGAAGAAAGAATTACAGGATTTTATTTCTCGTTTTTCGGCGAATGCTTCGAAATCTAAACAAGCGACTAGTCGTCGTAAAATGTTGGATAACCTCAATATTGAAGAAATTCAACCTTCAAGTAGAAAATACCCAGGAATTACGTTTCACCAAGAGCGTGATGCGGGAAATCAGATCTTAACGATCGATGGATTGAGCAAATCGATGGATGGAACGGTTTTATTCAAGAACTTATCAATCATCGTCAACAAGGGAGATAAAATTGCGTTCATCTCAAAAAACTCGTTGGCTCTCACTGCATTTTTCGAAATCTTGAACGGAAGAGTGAAGCAGGATGCTGGAGATTTTACCTACGGAACAACAATCAATACAGCATACATACCAAATGACAATAGCGAGTATTTTGCAGAGAAATCTCCTTTGATTGATTGGCTGCGTCAATATGCTCAAACGGATGAGGAGCGAGAAGAAGTTTACTTGCGAACGTTTTTAGGTAGAATGCTATTTACAGGCGAAGAAGCATTGAAGACAGCAAATGTTTTGTCAGGAGGAGAAAAAGTGCGTTGCATGCTTTCAAAAATGATGCTGGCCAAAGCGAATTTACTCATGATGGATGAACCGACGAATCACCTTGATCTTGAATCGATCACTGCACTGAATAATGGTATGCAGGAATTCCAGGGAACAATCTTATTTACTTCCCATGACCACGAGTTGGTGAATACGGTGGCTAATCGTATTGTGGAGATCACTCCGAACGGAATGATCGATAAAATGATGCCTTATGATGATTACCTGGCAGATGCAAAGATCTCGCAGATGCAGGAAGAGTTGTATGCTTGAAATGTGTGTTTTTTAGAACATAGCTTTCAGTGAACTTGCCGAACTGAACAAAGCTTGCAGTGAGCTTGCCGAACTGAGCAATGTACATACCAAAATCTTGATGTCTTAAAATCCTGATATCTCTGAGCTTAGCGGTCTTTTAACCCTGAGCAGCGTCGAAGGGTTGTTTTTCATCTTGATATCACAACTCACATCACGGATCCCACATTTACCAATCCCTGAAAGTTAAACTAGGATCAAATCAAAAAGTTGGGGGATTAGGCATAAATTTAACTTCGCTGCTTCTTCGAGGTGGGTTAATCTGGAATCAAGTTTAAAAGTTATTTAACAGAATAGTCTCTGAAAAAGAATAGATGCTAACCAATTTACTAGCTACAACTTTCATACAGCGTTAAGGAAGTTTTGAGCGGAGGTGCGGTTCGCGACAGTGTAAACTGGAGCAAAAAGAACAAAAGCACGTAGCGAAAAAAC
>JBIKYP010000080.1:0-10531 GCA_044355195.1 Crocinitomicaceae bacterium
AACGTGTTCACGTTGCAAAGACAACTAGACGCCGGTATATATATTATAAACATCACCAATGGGGACAAATCCACGCCACACATAAGACATATTGTCAAATAGGAAAAATCTATTGTTGTGGAGTAACAGCTTATTAAACCAAATACGAAACGAGCAGGATCAATTCAAATCTGTTTCGACGACCTTTTCAGCCAACTTTATTCTTAAAAAGGACTTTTTTCCTTGAAAAACAAATAACATGTCCCGAAAAAACAAGCTATACAGAAGATTTATAGCTTCTTTTCAAAAAGTTTTTAAGATATCGGATGAATGTGAGAATATAAGTAACAAATTCCATAGTTTAAAAAAAGGAAGCCTGTTAAGACTTCCTCTATGTAGCGAGACCGAGAGTTGAACTCGGGACCTTAGGGTTATGAATCCTACGCTCTAACCAACTGAGCTATCTCGCCAAATTATGTAATTAAATAGGAAGTTAAAGTTAACAGTTATTTTTTTTCGAACAATGAAGAACGAGAAAAATATAATGAATAAAAGCAACGGACTTTCAAATTTCCATAATCCAATAACATTCATGTATTGTGGGTAAGAAACAGGTACTTATAAATCCATAGGTCAAATCTTAATGAATCAATGGAATCATCCAAAGCCAAATTATTGATAATTAACCCTCTTACGCTGACAGGAATAAATAAATGCGGGCGGGAAATTAAGTGGTGTAAAGGACACGTTTACTTTTCCAAAAATTCGTTCCAATTTTTTCTTTGACATTAAAGAATATTGAAATTGAATAAATTTCCCACCGAATTCAAGAGATTTAAATGTTTTTTCCAAAATTCGATCTCTTAATTCTTCAGGGAAATTGGCAAGAGGAAGAGACGATACAACAACATCTGCCTTTTTAAGTCCCTTAAAAGATAGATAATCAGCCAATTTTTCAGCTGAATCATGAATCAAAATGACACGAGGATCCGAGATTTTACTTTTGAGTTCATCGTAAAAAATTTCATTCACCTCAAATACCAGAAGTCGGGCATCAGGATGCAGTTTCTGAATAATCTTTTCTGTAAAAACACCTGTTCCCGGACCTAGCTCTACAATAACCCTGGATATTTGAAAATCAATATTTTCCAGCATTTTGGCTGCCAAAAAGCGTGAGCTTGGAGTCATGGAGCCCACCATTTTCTTTTGTTTCCAAAATTGATGAAGAAAAGATCGTTTACTTGGCATAGACTGAATTATATCCGAATTGCAAGTTTACCATTATTACAAACCGCCAAAGCTTTTCCCTTCAGCTCTTTGCCAATAAAAGGTGTATTGGTAGTTGAAGAAATAATGTCAGATTTTTCGAGTGTCCAATTCGTATTTGGTTCAAAAACCGTTAAATCTGCTTTATTTCCTACCTCAATTGGGAAGTAAGGAATATCAGCAATTCGTCTGGATGAAATACTTAAGGCATTCACGATTGTTTGGAGGGGAATTTCGGACTCTGTTCTGAGTGAACCAAAACATGTTTGAAGCTGAATACAACCATAAGCTGCATAATCAAATTCTATATCCTTTTCTTCCTTGTCATGGGGTCTGTGATCACTAACTACGGTATCAATTATTCCCGAATTCAACCCATCAATTAAGGCTTTCCGATCTGATTCTCTTCTCAAAGGCGGCATTAATTTGTAATTAGAGTCAAATCCCAACACCGCACTTTCATTGAACAGTAGGTTCATAACATGAGTGTCGGCTGTTAATTCGAGCCCCCTACTCTTTGCTTCTGCAATTAATCTAACCGACTCCTGACACGAAAGGCCTGTAACATGTAAACTTCCTCCCGTGTATTCAAGTAATCGTAAATTGCGTTCAAGCTGAACAATTTCAGCTATCGAAGGATCAGCTTTAAGTCCGGTTTTAATAGAGGCCTCCCCCTCATTAACCATTCCATTACCAGACAGGGAATAATCTCTTGGAAAAGTTATGATTTTGCCGTTGAAATTTTTTGAATAGAGCAATGCACGGCAGAGAACATCTGAATTTACCGGGGTCAGATCATCTGTATACAAACGCACGCCAGACTGATACATATCAAACATTTCAGCCAAATTCTCACCTTTAAGATTTTCAGTAATTGCACCGGAAGGATGTAATGAAACCACATGATTTTCAGCTCTTCTAAGCAGGTATTCAATTTCAATTTTTCCATCAGTTGAAGGAGTCGTAGAGGGTAATGATACCACATGAGTGAAACCACCAAAAGCGGCAGCGTCCAATCCTGAATCAATGGTTTCCTTATGTTCCTCTCCGGGATCACAAAAATGCGCCTTTAAGTCGACCCAGCCCTGCGAAACATGAACTTCTGTCCCCTGTATGACTTGAGCCTCGGGATATGAAAAATGCATTCCTATCTCCTCAATAACGCCATCATTGATTAGGATATCCTTTACTGTTCCATAATGACTGGACTGAGGATCGGTAACGGTAACGTTTTTAAGATGAACTTTCATAAAAACAACTTTTTACTTCCAAAATCTGAGAAGTGCCAATTCAGTGAATAAAAATAACAAGGAAAGTGCAACCATCCACTTCCAGAATTCAAAAGGTTTTTCAACATCAATATGAGTCGCGCTTTGACCATTAATTAATTCATTTGTAGATACATGTTTTAATCCCTGAGATTGAAAAAGGTCAGTCAATTCTGTTTTACTCATGTAATCAACAAACGACTCTTTACGATCGTAATTTAACGAAAGAGGGGCTTGCGGAAACTTGTCAATAATATCATAATTACCAGCATGGAGTAATTCCAGTGCCTCTTGTCCATTTAGCGAAATGAATGAAACCAATCCCTTTTTTTCAACTCTGGGAATAAAATCTGACTTCTCATTTTGAATATGAACGGGGGTTTCAGTTTGAGATTTTTTATACAATGGATAATAAGCCTCCTTTCCTATAGTCAGCGCAATTGGGGCCTTTCTCTGACTCATTTCTGCGATACGCAGCAGAATTGAAGGAAAAAGAGCATTACTCGTAAAATTACCAAAATCACTTTCCAATGAGCTGCAAAACAAATAAACATTAATAGTACCACCCGACCGAAGAAAAAGAGGCGAACCATTTTCAGTTGAAATTAGAGGCAAGAAATTCGAGCTACCGGAGTTTAACACGCGGAATACTTTTTTAAGTCTTGGCATCCTGAGTGACTCATTTTTCTTTTCAAACATTCCCTGAAAAAAAGGGTCCTCATAATTCAAATTACTAATCCCCGTGCTAGTAGTGCTAATATCTCGAATTGCGGGAAGATTAAGCGTTGAAAGCAGGCTTGAATAACTGCTCAATGTTGGATTTGATCCCGGGAAGATCGCTAATGTCCCACCCGAAGTACCAAACTGAATCAATTCATCAGCCATGCCCGAAGAAATTTCATTAATTCCATTTAACACTACGAGATCTGTATTTCTGAGTAGGTCACCGCTAAACTCCTTTTCTCCAATGGATTTTTGTTTATAATATCGCTCTAGAGCATAAACTCTTGAAACAGGCGCTGTAGCATCATCTCCGTTGATAACAAGAACAGATGTGTGATCATCGACGAGATATGAAAAATAAAAATCATCATCCCAGAAAAGCTGTTTATCCTTAATTGTAATCTTTCCTTTTTTAAAACCGGAAGATGGTTCCGTGTAATTTACAACCGTTTCTTTTGTTCCGTTGGCTTCGATATCAACAAAGACATCTCTTTTTACCTTTCCTATTTCTACATGTAATTCTACATTATCTATTCCTTCTTCTCCATAATTTCGAATTCGAATGTTGAGTTCGTTATTATCTCCAATTTTGCGGATAGGTGAAGAGAACCAAACAGAATCAACACTTAGGTTTTGTATCATTTGAGGCCTAATAAGTATAGGATAATAATAAGCCTCTGAGTCCTTATTAATACGGAAATCAGAAAGGTCTTTTTTCTGAAAGTCACTCAAAAAGATATATTGAATACTACCAATCCGACGCTTTGTTTCAGCTTCCTTTCTTAGGAAAGACCTTTGCCAGTTTATAACATCAGCACTATTTTTTGTTAATGGAGTGGGCATGATTTTATCCAATCGTTCCAAAGCCTCAACTTTTGAAATCAATCTTTGCTCGATACCATTCATTAAATTCGTGTTTAGCAGAAAAAGCGTCTTCAAACTTGCTTTCGAAATGATTTTTCGAGCAGTTTCCCTCGCTTCTGACAGAAGTTCTCCTTCTGTCCCTTTCGCAGTCATCGAAAAAGAATTATCTATATAGATGGCCATAACTGGCTTTCCTCCTACAACCCCTTTATTTTCAACAGGTTGAAACGGCTGAGCAAAAGCTAAAATCAGAAATGTCAAAGCTAAAAGTCTGGAGACAAGTACCAATAAATGTTTTAAGCGCTTGTAAGATCTGGTTTCCTGTTCTACCCGTTTAATAAACTGAAGACTTGAGAAATAAAGTGTTTTGTACCTTCTAAAATTGAACAAGTGAATGATCACCGGAATCAATAACAAGAATAGCGCCCACAGAAATTCAGGGTACGTAAATTTCATAGGTCAAATATAACGAAAATATGGAGGAAGGGGTTTTTAGGATCAGAAGACACGAGATAGTAAGATGATTTGAGATTTCTTTTGGAGGAAGAAAATCTACGAACAACTAGAACTTCTCAAAAGCACCCAGACCAAAAAGAGCAAAATCGTATTTAACCGGGTCTTTGGCATCGAGCACCCTGAGGTTAGAATCCAATTCCTTCAAGGCTTTTACATCATTTTGTTTTCGTTCTAACAATCCGATTTTTCTGGCTACATTTCCCGAATGTACATCCAGCGGACATGAGAGAATGGATGGTGAAATGCCTTTCCAAATTCCAAAGTCGACACCTTTATTATCCTGTCTACAAAACCATCTCAACATCATATTCATCCTCTTCGATGAACTTTCTTTAGCAGGGTCACTTACATGCTTAAGAGTCCGTTGAGGATGTTCTATAGAAAAGAATAAGCTCCTAAATTCTGTAATGGCCGGTAATATACTATCTGTTGAAGCATATTTCGTGAAAACCTTTTCCATTCCTCCATGATTAGAATAGATCGAATTGAGCGCTTTGATGAAATAGCTTAAATCAATACCATTGAATGTTCTATGAACAAAGCCATCCAATCTTTCCAACTGGTCCTCATTAAAGGACATCACAAAATCGAAAGGAGAATCCCCCATTAGATTCATCATTTTTGAGGCGTTTTGAATAATCATTTTTCGATTTCCCCAAGCAATCGTAGCCGCAAGAAAACCGGAAATCTCAATATCTTCTTTTAGCCTGTATCGATGGGGGATCCGGATAGGATCTGACTCAATGAACCTTGGGTTATTGAACTGTTCTACCTTTTCGTTCAGGAAATCGATTATTTCTTGCTCGATTCTCATCAAAACTACCTTGCAAAAGATGAAATCATTTCTCGCGTACAATTCTTTGCCCACGAAAAGGAACCTTCTAAATCATTTTCTGGAGTGATTTCTAAAAAATAAAATTCTTCATTTGCTGAATCAAAAAGTTCATCACTTGGCTTGTAAGCTAATAGAAGATGTGAATTGGCAGTAACCAAAGAAGCTATTTCGATTGAATTATTTTTTGCATTGGTTAATCTGAACGCAACATTTCCATTCGCCTTCGTTGGAATCAAAGTAAACATTGAATGAAGGATGCAAAAATTGCTTTTTAAATCAATTTCCAAGGTTTTACTGCCTTCAATAAAAATTGGCAAATGACTTAAGACTGCATTCATTTTTTACGTTTCGGTTAATTCAACGAGTGAATTTAATGCATTTATTATAACAGGCAGATTTTCAGACTAACTGATGATCTGACCATCTCTCATGACCAATTTACGATCTGCCATGTTGGCTAATTGCTCATTGTGCGTAACTATGACGAACGTTTGACCGAATTGATCTCTTAGTTGGAAGAATAATTTATGTAACTCCTCCGAGTTCTGTGAATCAAGATTTCCGGAAGGTTCGTCCGCAAAAATAACCTTGGGTCGATTTATTAATGCTCTGCATACAGCAACCCGCTGTTGCTCGCCCCCGGATAATTCTGAAGGCTTGTGATCTTTGCGATCTGTAAGTCCTATCAATTCCAGAAGTTCTTCTCCCTTTTTAATGGCATCGTTCATTGAAGCTCCTCCAATAAGTGCGGGAATAAAAATATTTTCCAAGGCTGAGAATTCCGGTAGAAGCTGATGAAATTGAAAAATGAAACCTATGGATTGATTTCTGAAATGGGAAAGTTTTTTAGACGATAACGAAAAAGGATCAATCCCCCCTATTTTTACTATTCCGCCGTCAGGACGATCAAGTGTTCCAAGAATCTGAAGCAGCGTAGTTTTTCCGGCTCCGGATGAACCCACAATTGATACTATTTCACCCGAAATAATTTCAAGATCTATTCCCTTAAGGATTTCAAGATGACCAAATTTCTTTCGTATTCCCTCCGCGGTCAGCATCATTTCCTAAGATTGAGTGTGTGCCCCATTTTGTCCCGCTTAGTTCTTAAGTAAAGCTCATTATGCTCATTGCTTTCGATCTGAAGGGGAACGTTCTCAACTATCTCTAGTCCATAACCAATAAGTCCTGATCTTTTGGTAGGATTATTGGACATCAAACGCATTTTCTTAACGCCTAATGCGCGTATAATCTGGGCACCGATTCCATAATCGCGCTCGTCAGCCTTAAACCCTAGTTTTAAATTTGCTTCCAATGTGTCGTAACCCTCTTCTTGAAGTTTATATGCCCTGAGTTTATTAATTAAACCAATTCCTCTACCCTCTTGATTTAAATAAATAATTACACCTCGTCCGTCTTTCTCAATCATTTCCATGGCTTTGTGCAGCTGTGGACCGCAGTCACATCGACAAGATCCAAAGATATCACCTGTCAGACAAGAAGAATGAACTCGAACAAGAACGAGCTCATCCACATCCCACGATCCTTTAACCAAAGCAAGGTGTTCAATTCCAGTGTTTATCTCTCGAAAAGCAAATAGCTCAAAATCACCCCATTCAGTAGGCATTTTGACATCTACAATTTGCTCAATAAGTGACTCATTTTTAATTCTGTACTCAATCAGGTCTGCAATTGAGATGATCTTAAGCTGAAACTTTTCGGCAATTTCCATAAGTTCCGGCAATCGCGCCATTGTACCATCTTCGTTTAAAATCTCGACGATTACGCCTGCCGGTTCAAATCCTGCCAATCGTGCAAGGTCAGTCGCTGCTTCGGTATGTCCGGCGCGACGTAAAACGCCACCCATTTTCGCACGAAGCGGGAAAATATGCCCCGGCTTTCCAAGCTCTTCCGGCAGCGTGCCAGGGTCTATCAACGCTTGTATCGTTTTGGATCTGTCGCTGGTAGATATACCTGTTGTGCATCCATGGCCAATGAGATCTACCGATACCGTAAAGGGTGTTTCGAAAGTGGCGGAGTTCGTTTTGACCATCAGGTCGAGACCTAGTTCATCACATCGATCCTCGGTTAGTGGTGCACAAATGAGTCCTCGTCCATGGGTTGCCATGAAATTAATGATTTCAGGTGTAACGTTTCGGGCAGCAGTAAGGAAATCCCCTTCATTTTCTCTGGCTTCATCGTCAACAACGATAACCACCCTACCATCACGAATTTCTTGAATTGCTTCTTCTATCGTATTTAATTGAAATCCCATTTCTCGATTTGAATTTCAAAAATAGGGATATTAAACTATATGTAAACGTAGATTATCTGCTTTAACGCTGGATGATTTCCTTTAATTCCTTCGTTGCAGCATGCCAAGAATACCTTTCTTTAACAAAGTCGCGGGCATTTTTAATCAATCGGTTTCGCAATTCTTGGTCATTTTCCAACTCTATTACACAATTTAGCATATCAGAGAGATCGTCGGCTACTAGTAAATGTTCTCCATGTCTCCCGCCTATCGCATTGTTCACCAGGGATGTAGTTACGGTTGGGACACCCAATGCCATAGCCTCCAGGAGTTTATTTTGCATACCGGTACCGATATTCAAAGGAGCCACGAAAATTTTGCCTCTTCGATAAATGTCCCGAATATCCTCCGTCCAACCTAATACCGTAATATTTTTTGATTTGGAAGACAATTTACTTATTCTCGGAAGGGGTGTGGCTCCGGCCAAAAGCATTTTTCGATCAGGAAGTTGAGGAAGAAGCGTTTTAGCAAGGAAACAAGCTGCTTCCACATTCGGCGGATAACTCAAATTACCTATAAAAACGAGATCGAACTCGGGTTCAATGGATTTTTCTTCGAAAAAGGATTGGTCAATTCCGTTTGGAACGATTGAAATTTTATTTCGTTCAGGATGAGCAATAAAAGAACGATCTTGTTCACTTATAATTATTTGATTCTCGAAATAGTCGAATACCGTTCTTTCATACGCACGTAGTCTTTTCGCCTCCTCTTTTAGGGCGAACATTTTAATCCCGGCTGTTAAGGAGGATCTTCTTTCCATACCGACAGACAAGGCATCCATGTAATCGATCGTTTTAGGGCAAACATGATAATTTTTGACATATTCACTCGTTCGAATCAATTGACAATAAATATGATCGGGCTTGATTGACGAAAGTAATTTTTTGATTTTCTTATGAATACGATATGTATAAAAATAAGCCACTTGAAAGGGTTTATCCGAAAAAAGTTGAAGGAATAGACGCCAAAATATTCCAGGTTTGGTTAGTCGGAACACGTAGAGTTCTTCGCAAAAAACATTGATTTTTTTTAAATGCTCATCAGAAACGGTTGAAGCCGTAAGACAAACCAGATGAATTCTAAAATCTTTTGATAATTCCCGTAATTGATAGTACGCACGCAACTTATCCCCCTTCTCCAGAGGAAAAGGAAATCTTGAAATGATCATGAACAGTTTTGGCTTCATATTTAGCGAATTGGTTCCCTCGTCTTTTTTTTTAAGTCACGTATCTTCGCATACAACGCGATATATTTTTTAGCTATACGGTGATTGTCATAATGTGATGCCAAAATACGTGCTTCCGCCTCAATATCCTTCCTATATTCTTGACTCATCATACAATGCACAATAGCATCTTTCCATTCCTCAGCGGTATTAGCGATTATGATGTTTTTTGTATCGGTGTACGATATACCCTCCGCACCAATTGCCGTACTTATGATACACTTGCCCGCTGCCAATCCTTCTATGATCTTAACCCGCATTCCACCGCCCGACAGCAAAGGAACCAGCATAATGTTATATGTTTTCATAAAACGTAACGCATCATCTACAAATCCGTGCACAATTGTGTTTGGTGCCACCAAATTCATTATTTTCTCGGTTGGAGATTTCCCCGCTATATGCAACTGAGCATCAGGTATTTCTGATAAAACTTTTGGCCAAACACAGTCCACAAACCAAAGTACACCTTCAATATTGGGCAACCAATCTAAAGCTCCAAGTATAAAAACGGTATGGTCGATTACCCTTGGTTCGTTGTTTGTGGTCAAATAGTTGTCGAGAACCACCCCTACCGGTATCACATCTATTTGTACGTGAACACCCAAATTCTTTAGCCTATTTTTATCTTCTTCAGTAATCGCTGCTACTGCATCTGCTCTATTATAGTTATCGCTTTCAAAACGTTTTAGTCGTTTTGCTAAATGCGTGTAGAACCATTTCTTGATCGGGTTTATTTCATTGGTCGACAATCTTTCCCAAATGACATATTCCACGTTGTGCGCACGAACAATAATCGGTGTAGTCGTTTTTTTTCGAATACTGTCTATGTACTTCAAAACAAATGTCCCCTCCAGCTGAATAATATCGTAGGTATGTTGTTCAAGTAGTTGATTTAGTTGCTGCTCAACGTCTTTGGTATAAAATCTTTCAACATTGTAAGGAGTTTTTTTGAATAACACATTCCTTAATAATTTGAATGGTGAGATGCCTGTATCCACAAAAACATCGAATTGATTTGCAAATTGGGTCATGCAATTTTTAGGCTGTGAATGCTTTGGCGTATTAATAGAAACCAAATCAATTTTACAGTTGTTTTCACACAGACCTTTAACAATCGTGTAAACACCTATGGACCCTCCATCGGTTGGCGGATAAGGCACTCTATGTGTAAGTTGTAATATTTTCATCAGGCGAACCTACAGAAACAAAAAACAGCCAGAAACGGATGCGACCGTAAACACCCATGACTTATAAATAATGGTAAATGGCTATCCAAATCAGTGATGAATAACATTACATTGTCGGTTTTTTACGTGACTTGAGCATTGAAGAAAAGCTCAACCAGCTTTCGATATTAAAAACGGGCGAGTCATTCGCCGCAGCTCGAAGAACTATAAATGCAACAGGAGCCAAAATCATAGTAGCAAACCACATTCCAACAAAAGGAGAAACAACCTCTGATTTAGCGAGACTTTCCCCTATGCTAATGAGAACAAAATAGATCATAAACAACAAAGCTGCAATAACAACCGGAGCCCCGAAAC
>JBIKYP010000023.1:0-27591 GCA_044355195.1 Crocinitomicaceae bacterium
GGTCTAAAACCTAATGCAGCTCACACTATTTTTAATGATCATTCTCTTGCCAGTTAACAGATCAAATATTAACTTAATTTTATGCCATTCCTGGTCTGGATTTGGGGAGTATTATACCCCAAACGAATTAAAAGTCTCAATTTTTCTAGTTTTAGCTTCTTCCGATAAAATTTCTGATTGAGAATTAGATGTTAAGCTTTGTTTTTTACAAGAAACCAAAGAAGTGCTAGAGCTCCTACAAATGAAACTTTTTTCATAAATAAGTTGTTTAAGAATTCGGGCCGAATATAAGGATTATTTTATTTAGTTGAGCTGGAACGATTTGATTTTAAAATCTCAACTTTGATATAGGCATCAAAATTTCTTAAACATTCTCCACTAAAAAGTGTTAATTTATTATGTCAACTTCCATTTTCTGGCATCGCCGCGATCTCCGTATTGAAGACAATGCAGGTCTTTACAAAGCATTAAAAAGCACAAAAGAAGTTCAACCAATTTTCATATTTGACAAAAACATTTTAGATAAATTATCTGAAAACGATCAACGTGTTTTGTTCATTCACACTTATGTTAGTAAACTTAAGAAAGCGTATCAGGAATTAGGTTCGGATTTGCTCGTTTTTCACGGAAAGCCATTGGAAATTATACCACAAATTGCCACGGAATGGAAAGTAAACACAGTATTTACCAATCGGGACTATGAGCCTTATGCCTTGGGGCGAGACAAAACTATGTTTGACCTACTGAAAGAAAAAAACATTGACTTTCACGATTCCAAAGACCATGTGATCTTCGAAAAGAATGAAGTGACAAAGGATGATGGTCTACCCTACACCGTTTTTACACCTTATTCCAGAAAGTGGAAAAGCAAGCTGAATAAATACTTCTTATCCTCTTACCCGGTTGAACAATACACACAAAATTTAAAAAAGACTAACTCTGCTTCGCCAATGCCCTCGATGAGCGAACTTGGTTTTGACTTTAACCAAAACGTCCCATTTCCTCCCAATGAGGTCTCAGATCTGCTCATTCAAAAATATAAGGAACAACGTGATCTCCCCTCGGTTTCAGGAACTTCCAGACTAAGTGTTCATCTCCGTTTTGGTACGATTAGCATACGTCAACTTGCGCGGCAGGCTATGGTCAACAGCGAAACTTTTCTGAACGAACTCATCTGGCGCGACTTCTACCAAATGATCCTTTTCCATTTTCCACATTCAGTGAGCAAATCATTTAAGCCACAATACGACCGCATTCAATGGGAGCAAAACGAGGCGCATTTCAAAGCCTGGTGCGAAGGGAAAACGGGATATCCTCTTGTAGATGCCGGCATGCGTGAGCTCAATTCAACAGGTTTCATGCACAATCGCGTTCGGATGGTCACCGCTAGTTTTCTTACCAAGCATCTGTTGTTGGATTGGCGACTTGGAGAAGCCTATTTTGCGCAAAAACTGATGGATTTTGAACTGGCAAGCAACGTGGGTGGATGGCAATGGGCCTCAGGTACGGGGTGCGATGCTGCGCCATACTTCCGTGTATTCAATCCCGAAAGTCAGCAACAAAAATTCGATCCCAAATTCGAATATATTCGCAAATGGGTGCCCGAATATGGTACACCATCCTATCCTAAACCGATTATAGATCATGCGTTTGCAAGAAACAGAGCTATTGCACGTTACAAAGAAGGACTGATATCATGAATAAAGCACTACAAGTTGGAGATAGTTGCCCAGTATTTTCATTGAAAGATCAAAATGGAAATGAAATCCAAATCCAGGAAATGATAGGAAAGCATGTTCTAGTGATCTTCTTCTATCCTAAAGACAATACCCGCGGATGCACTATTGAAGCTTGTTCATTCCGTGATGAACACGAGGCGTTTCTGGAGTTTGATGCCAAGGTAATTGGTATTTCGTCAGATTCCGTTGCATCGCATCAACTCTTCGCAACTAAGTTCAATCTACCCTACACGCTCCTTGCTGACACAAAAAAAGAGGTGCGGAAAGCCTTTGGCATGTCGGGAAACTTATTCGGTCTGCTCCCCGGAAGAGTAACCTATATCATTGATAAGAACGGTATCATTCGAGGAATTTTCAACTCACTAACAGACCCTAACGGCCACATCACTCATGCGCTGCAATGTATCAGAACGATCAACGATTGAGCAACTGTTTCTTCATTCGACTCAAGGATTCAGGTAAAATACCAAGATAAGAAGCGATTTGATGCTGCGGAACGAGTTGTTCAATACCTGGTGAGCGACGAATCAATTCCTCATAACGTTCAGCGGCGCTTGCACTTATGGCCAGTAAAAAGCGTTTTTGAAATGCAGAAAGGTGTTTCTGAATAATGATCCTAAAGAATCTCTCCAGTTTTGGGAGCTCCCTCAATAATTCTTCTTTACTCGCTGGATCAATCGACAGCACGATTGTATCTTCCAATGCCTGAACACTCAAGGTGGAAGGTTCTCCACTGAGAAACGAAGCCATATCGCCCACCCACCAATCCGAGAAGGCAAAATTGAGCACATGTTCCAGTCCTTTCTGATCTGTGTAATAAACACGTAACGTACCGCTTACGACAAAACACTCAACGACGCATGGCGCCCCTTGTTCGAACAAGTGTTCTTTTTTAGAGATCTTGTGGATTTTATAAAATGAGGCAATCTTATCTCTCTCTTCAGCATTTAGATCAATGCGCTCCGAAATGTAAGTGATCAGCTTTTGTTTGTAAAGGGCTCCCTCCATCGGTTTAAAATTAAACAAATACACCCGCTTTCAAAACAAAAGACTCTTCGCTATTGTTTGAATCAAAAATAATCGGATGTACCAACTAAAAAGAGAACAACTTGTCGCAACGGATATCCAAACCTGTTGGGAATTCTTCTCCTCTCCAAGTAATTTAAGAAAAATCACACCTCCATACATGGGTTTTGATGTCCTGACCGATGTCCCCGATAAAATGTACGAAGGATTAATGATTGCCTATCGTGTACGACCACTATTCGGTATCCCAATGGAATGGATTACTGAAATTACATGCGTCAGAGACCACACCTATTTTGTTGATGAACAGCGAAAAGGACCTTACAAAATTTGGCATCACGAACATCATTTTGAAGAGACTTCAAACGGAGTTCTAATGACCGATATTGTTTCGTATGAACTTCCCATGGGTATACTTGGAAAATTTGCCCATCCACTTGTGGTCAAAAAGAAACTCGATGAGATCTTTGAATACCGATTTACCGTGGTTAACGAATTTTTCAGTTAAGGAGTCGCCCTATTATTCTGTAGTTACACCCTGATAAAATGCCGCTTTCTCCTCTGCCTCTTTTTTTGTGGTACGTACAATTTTATCTCTGTGGTGTGGAGGAGAGTAAATGGTATACATCTTTAAGAGCTGCGTCTTGCTTGTATTTAGAATATTGTGTTTAGCTCCGCATGGAATCATTACTGCGTAACCGTCAGAAATGGAATGCTCTACACCGTCAATAACACATTTTCCTTCTCCGCTTTCAAATCGAAAAAACTGATCGTTAGTGTGATGAATTTCTTCACCTATTTCTTCGCCGGGGAGCAAACTCATCAAAACTAATTGACTGTGATCCGAAGTATATAATACCTTCCTGAAATTGGTATTCTCCAGCGTTTCAGCTGCAATATTTGTGATATATCCGTTCATGATTTTTTAACTCAAATTAAAGCATTTGAAATCAACATAATAGTGACATTTATCAATCCATACATTGATTCAAATTCTGAATTTGAACCACTCATGATCCATTGAACTCTTAACCTACGTCAATGAACAAATCCGATGTTTGAACCTAGTTTTGACGGACTAATACCTAAAAACAAAAAATATGTCAACAACATGGAATTTAGATGGAATGCACAGCGAGATTGGATTTAAAGTAAAACACATGATGATCACCAATGTGAGTGGAAATTTTGGGACTTTTAATGCAAGCGCTGAAACAGAGGGCGATGATTTTTCTTCTGCAAAATTTGTTTTTAGCGCTGAGATCGATTCGATTAACACAGGTGTGTCCGATCGCGATGGACATTTGAAATCAGATGACTTCTTTAACGCTTCTGCTTATCCTCAGATGACCTTCAAAAGCACCGGTGTAATCAAAAAAGGTGATGAAAATTATGTAATCACCGGAGATCTTACCATCAGAGATGTCACGAAAAATGTATCGCTGAACGCTGAATTTGGCGGAATCACCGTAGATCCTTACGGACAAACGAAAGCAGGATTTTCCATTGAAGGGAAGATCAAAAGAAGTGAATTCGGACTAAAGTGGAGTGCTGTTACTGAGGCAGGAAGTATTGTTGTAAGTGACGACGTCAAATTAAATGCTGAACTGCAGTTTATTAAAAGCGCATAAATTTCTTTTTTAGAAGGCTGAACAAAACAACTCATTGGATGTTTTATTCTTAGCAAGTAGTAATAGTGGTTAGAAGAAAAGTCGCATGGCAATTTTGTTGTGCGATTTTTTTTATTTTACATAATCTTGCTTATGCACCAACATATACTGATCATTCTCCAATTTCAAGTATCCGTGATCATAGCAGAAAAAATATCTGGCCCCCTTCTGTGTCTTGTAAATATTGGTGAAATAATGAAAATTAAATCCTTCCTCTGCCAAGGTGATTCCATCAACAGTCATTTTACCCATTGGATTCAGAGCGGAAAGAATCCTGCGATTCTTACGCAAAATGGTGTTTATCCTGCGTATGTAGGACGTAGTATCTTCATTTAACCTGTTATTATGGGTATTTCTACAATAGTCCGAACAAAACTTTTGGTCTCTTCTTCCCAAAAGTTTTTGGCCACATTCCTTACAGGTTCGTTCCTCTGAAATCTTTCTAGGTTGTGTCATATCGACGCAATGTTAACAATAATTAACAGCAAAATCAAGGGCTCTACAATGAGAGTTAGGACTTTTGTAAATCAATAAAAAAAGACATGGGAGATCATCCGGAACAACTCATCAACACCGCTGAGGCCTTAAGAAATCTGAACGACCGCATTCAATTTGAATCACTCATTATTCAAAAATTACGCGCAGAAATTTCTAAAACGATTGTCGGTCAAAATTATATGATTGACCGTCTGATCATTGCACTATTGGCTGATGGACATGTTTTACTCGAAGGCGTGCCGGGATTAGCCAAAACATTGGCAATAAGAACACTGTCAGAATCTGTAGATCTTAAATTCAGTCGTATCCAGTTTACACCTGACTTACTTCCTGCCGATGTAACCGGGACCATGATATATCAGCAGAAATCAGAGAAATTTACAGTGAAGAAGGGTCCTGTTTTCGCTAACTTCGTATTAGCTGACGAAATCAACCGGGCTCCGGCAAAAGTACAATCAGCTCTGCTCGAAGCCATGCAGGAAAAACAAATCACGATTGGCGATGAAACGTTTGCATTGCCCGATCCTTTTTTGGTTCTCGCGACACAGAACCCAATAGATCAAGAGGGTACTTATCCACTACCTGAAGCGCAGGTAGACCGTTTTATGCTAAAGGTTGTTCTCGGCTATCCATCTAAGGAAGAAGAAAAACAGATTATTCGTTCAAATGTCCAAGCAAATGGGCTTCCAAAAGCCTCTCCAATATTATCTGTTGCGGATATTCAGCGTGCGCGTGCACTTGTTAGAGATATCTATCTCGACGAAAAAGTAGAAAACTACATTGTCGACCTTGTGTATGCCACTCGAACACCCGATGCGTACGGACTAGGATTCTTAATTCCTATGATCAGTTTCGGTTGTTCTCCTCGAGCAAGTATCAACCTGGCACTCGCAGCAAAAGCTTATGCCTTCCTGCAAGGTCGAGCATTTGTTACTCCTGAGGATGTACGAGCTGTAGCACCCGATGTCATGCGTCACCGAATCGGACTTACCTACGAAGCAGAAGTGGAGGAAATAAGTGTTTCAGATGTACTTCATAAAATCCTGAATCGAATTGAGGTACCTTAACCATAGATTATGGATCGGAGCGAATTGTTACGAAAAGTTAGAACTCTGGAAATAAGGTCTAAAGGCCTTTCAAAACATTTGTTTTCCGGAGAGTATCATTCGGCATTCAAAGGTAGGGGAATGACATTCAGCGAAGTCAGGGAATATCAGCATGGTGATGATGTGCGGGCCATTGACTGGAACGTAACCGCTCGAACGCGAAATCCACATGTGAAAGTATTTGAGGAAGAACGAGAACTAACCATTTTCTTGCTATTCGACCTGTCAGAATCCATGGAATTCGGATCTGATGGTCAGACTAAAAAAGAGTTGGCCGTTGAAATTGCAGCAACCTTGGCTTTTTCAGCCATCGCTAACAATGACAAAGTGGGAGCTATCCTCTTCACTGATGATGTTGAACAATACTTCACTCCCAATAAAGGTAGAAAGCACGTTCTTCAAATACTCACATCTGCTCTTCAACATCAAAAGAAAGGGAAAACGACCAATATCCTAAAGGCATTGCAATTCATTGAACGAACACAGAAAAAACGTTCCATCTGCTTTTTGATCTCTGACTTTACCACAGACGAAATGTATCTGGAAGCAATCCAAAGAATAGGGAAAAAACACGATACTATCGCACTACACATAGCAGATCCGAAAGAATATCATGCGCCGGAAAGAGGTTTTATTCAATTTTTCAATGCCGAAACGTCGACTACCACCTGGATGAATATGAGCGATCCAAAAGTTCGTGAAAAGCTGCAAGAGTTTGAATCAGAGAAAATTGCCGAGTTAACTCAAAACATGCTCCGAGCAGGTGTTAATCTGGTTTCTTTTAAAACGAATGAAGAGATTCGCCTTCCACTATTGCGATTATTCAAAAACCGTTCATGACAAAGATCTTAACACTACTTCTGCTCTTACTTCTTTTGTCATTGAATAATGTGGCCCAAGTAACGCATGCTTCTATTTCTCAACATGAAGTAAAAATAGGTGAACGGGTTACCCTAAGTTACAGTTTACCCATCAAGGTGAGGGAAACCGTTGAATTTAAACCTTACAATCGATTTATTCCTGCATTAAAGGCCGATGTATCAGAAAAAAACAAAGATGCAGCGATAGAAACAGTAGAGGTATTACTGCCATTCCGAGACACGATCATCGTAAGTGAAGGAGGACCTGTCTGGACAGGTTATTATGAAATCACCGTATGGGATTCAGGAGCGTTTACCCTGCCGGGTCCCACTATCAAGATTGGCAAGGAAAAACTTCAGTTTCCAGCAGTGAGTTTTAGCGGACAATTTGCGCCGGCCATAAGAAACTTAGAAACTTATGACATTAAAGAATCTTTTGCGGAATTACCTCCAAAAACGCTTCAGGACAAGTTGAGTTCCTTTTTGTCAGATTATTGGGTGGGAATTGTTTTAGTTGCTACGGCTCTGATCGGTCTGATTTTGTACAAGCGAAGAATGAGAAGTCATTCTGACGAGGGCAAAGAGTTTTCAGTGTACGAACGTATCCTAAGAGAACTAAAGGAACTTGAGGATAAGGAATTGTGGAAATCAGGAAATGTTAAAACACATTACACCCATCTTTCCTTACTCCTCAAAAACTACCTTGCCGATGTTTATGCCCTATACTTGAGAGAGCAAACCACCTCTGAAACACTTTTACTTCTTAAACAAAAGATTCATTCAAAGGATCTTACAGTCATGGTAAAAAAAATACTGGAGACCTCTGATCTCGTAAAATTTGCAAAGTATAATCCACAGGAAAATGAAGTAAAAACCCATCTTAAGGATTGTACGCAACTCATCTCTCTCATACACGAACGAACTTCCGTTTCCAATGAACAGTGAAAAAATCGACTTGTTGGGTTATTCGTTTCAATCGCCTTATTGGCTTCTTATGTTGCTGTTAGTCCCAATTATTGGATATTTTCTCTATTCCATTGAACGGAGAAGACCCGGAGATCGGAAATTCACGGGAACATCAACAGAACAACTTTTGATGAATAACATCTGGATTCCAAAATGGAGAAAATTGATAATTGCTCTACAACTTATCGCTTACAGCCTACTCATAGCGGCAATGGCAAAACCATATTATCCCGGAGATAGTGAGGCAATTGAAGAAGAATACCGCAAAGGAATCGATATTATTCTGGCGATGGATGTATCGCTTTCAATGATGGCAATGGATTTTGAGCCGAACCGACTGGAAGCAGCCAAAAAAGTAGCTAAAGAATTTGTGGAGGGACGCATCGGCGACCGCGTTGGATTGGTGGTCTATGCCGGTGAAGCCTACACTGCAAGCCCCGGAACAGTTGACCATGAGGCACTTATGGCACAAATAGATTCCATTGGCAATGAACCCATTGATGGTGGAACAGCTATTGGGACCGGATTGGGTACAGCCGTTGCGCGTTTGAGGGATGATAAATTACCCTCCAAAGTAGTGATTCTCCTTACAGATGGCAGCAACAATGCAGGAGAAGTAGATCCTATTTCTGCGGCAGAACTGGCAAAAGAAAAAAACGTTCGTGTATATACGATTGGTGTAGGCACAAACGGGGAAGCACCAACTCCAGTGATCACACCCTTTGGCGTACGTTTCGAAATGGCACCGGTTGAGATTGATGAAAGTACACTTCGTTCGATAGCAAAGATTACGGGAGGACAGTATTTCAGAGCAACAGATGAGGCTTCCTTGAGATCTATATACGATGAGATTAATCAAATGGAAAAGAGGAAACAGTTCAACAGGCAGTTTGCACCTGAAGAGCCTGCCACTCCGCGCCCCTTTCTTTTATCAGCATTGATTCTTCTGCTTTTGAACTGGGTATTAAGGCATTATTTGTTTACCTATGAATTTTGAGGGAAGAAAAATATCTGTTTCCATTTGGTGGAAAAAAATCATGCTCGCCGAGATTGTTTTCTGGGGAATACTCTTTTCATTTTACCTATTTATCGACTATTCAGTCGATAAATCTAAGGATGAGCTATTCTTATTCAGAAAGTCGGAAATGCTCTTTTTTCTGTTGGGAATAATTGCAGTTCATTCATTTTTCATCAGAAAAGCATCCCGACTATCATCCATACGAAAAGGCGGGGCACACTCCATGTTTCGACCCATTAATATAAATCAAAAGCTGCTGGCACTCTTTTTCTTTACTCGGACAATCATATTCATTCTTTTGGCGCTCGCTCAACCATCGATTGGTAAAGAGAAAGTCGCCGGAACAATCAAAAGTTTGGAGTTAGTGGTTTGTCTGGACGTATCTAACTCAATGGATGTTAAGGATATGGAAGGAAGTGAAAGCAGATTAGCAGCGTCAAAGCGTGCACTAACAGATCTTATTAATCACCTTTCAGGTGAAAAGATTGGTGTTTGTGTTTTCGCAGGGTCATCTTTTGTACAATTGCCACTGACCAATGATTATGAAGCCGCGAAATTATTCATCGAAGAAGTAAATACCAACCTCATTTCACAGCAAGGAACAAATATCAGCAGCGCACTTGAAACAGCAAAAAAAATGTTCTCACCTGTCAAGGGAGGAAAAGCCATTTTATTGATAACCGACGGTGAAGATCACGATGGAAACGCCATCAAATCAGTTTATTCGTTGACCGAACATGCGATTGAATTGCATACCTTGGGTGTTGGAAGTAAGAAAGGTGGGCCTTTACTTCTTGATGCTCAACGACCTGAACTGGGCTATAGAAAATCTGATAATGGTCAGCTGTTGATATCAAAAGTAGATCCACAACTCATTAAAAAGTTAGCAACCGCAGCCAATGGATCGTATTTGTTGAGTTCCTCCGCTTATCCCTCTACAGAACAACTATTAACAGAAATTAACCACATCCAACGAACCAAGTTGCGAGATTTGACTTTTGAAGTGAGGAGCAACAATTACCGGATACCACTAGGTGCGGCAATCCTCTGCTTTTTGGCTATGGTTACTCTTACATACATAGAACGAAAGAACTTGGCTGAATGAAGATACTGTTAATGATAGGCATCTTGATGGTCACTGAATGGTCTTTAGGACAGGTCTGGCGCGATTCAGTACAATCTGCCCGAAAGGCTTATTTCTCAAAAAAATACGACCAGGCAGAACATACTTACAGCTTCGTCGAAAAAACAATCAATGGCAAAATCGACCTCAGTGCGGAAAAGGGTCAAAACGCCTATCGAAAGGGGAATTACAATAGTGCCGTAAAATACTACAAAAGAAGCCTAAAAAAAGTTAAGAATACTCGGAAAAATGTCCTGTCCCATTACAATTTAGGCAACTCATACTTTAAACAAAAACGTTACAAGGAAGCCATACAGTCCTACAAGAACGCTTTGAAGATAGATCCTCTAAGTCAGGAAGCACGCTATAATTTATCACAAGCATTACGTAAGCAAAAGCATCCTAAAAACGAGCAAAAACCAAAAGATCCCAATAATAAAAACCCGGATCAGAAAAATAAACAGGAAAACAAAAAAGACCCAACGAAAGGTAATGACAGACCAAATAAAGATTCTTCAGACAAAACAATTAGAAAAAAACAGCAAAAAAATGCTACCGACCGCTTGCTTGACAAACTTCAAAAAGACGAAGTTGCCACCAAACGAAAATTGAATAACGCCCGAATAAAAAGGAACGGTACACCTAAAACATCCGAATACAATTGGTAATGAGGAAACTATTGGTTATATATTTATTATTTTCTTGCATCGCCAATGCTCAGCGTCCGCTCGTTCAGTTAGAAGTTTCTCCTAAAGTAGCAGAGGTCGGTCAATCTATCACGATCACGGTAAAAGCAAATATACAAGGGGAACTAGAAGTTGATCTTCCCTCCTCCTTCGAAGGCGGGAACTCCACAATGAGTAGCATGCAACAAGAGATCGATTACAACACTGGGAAAGTTGTTTCATATTTTATTCATTCTCAAAATGGCAGCTTCATCAAGTCGGGATCGTTTACTGTAGGTCCTGCATATATCCGTCGAGGAAATAAAGTGTTCAAATCGAATACAGCTAATATATCCGTAAAAAAAGAGGAAGCACCTGTACAAAATGAACATCGTTTCTCTTATCGTCAACTTATACAGCCGGCATTTGGAGTCATACAACTTTCCAAAAAATCAGTTTACGAGGGTGAGCCGATCATCCTTTCGGCTAAGATCTATTCCCGCTTTTCGCCTACTCATCTGGAAGGCTATGAGGCCTACGAGCCGTTGGGCGCAGGCGAAAAAACCGACCTAGATAATGATGCAGATCAAATCACTTTAAGAGAAGAACGCATTGGACAAATAGACTATTACTCGTTCAGCTACGACAAAAAACTCATTTTTCCCTTAAATGTCGGGAAGATCAATGTCAAGCCATACACTATTGTATTGATGCATGGCTTTGAGAGTTTTCCGCTAACTTCTTCCCCTGCCTCAATTGAGATAAAACCACTACCCAAAAATGCTCCAAAAAGTTTCACAGGTGGAGTGGGGAAATTTAACATCATCCAAAAACTCTCTTCAAATAGTGTAAAACAAGATGAAATTGTCACTTTAACCCGGACCCTTTCAGGACAGGGCAACCTTCATTTACTGAATTTCCCGGAACTGAAGCTACCGAATGGATTTGAGTTGTATGGTGATCCGGATGTAAAAGAAGATCTTTCGTTTGGAAGCGAGGGCGCAAAAGGAAAAATCACCTATACCTATCACCTGAAATCAACGAAACCCGGTGTCGCATTCCTGCCTTCATTCGCACTTGCCTACTTTGACCCTGATCATAACCGATATGTTCAATTGAAAACAAGTGAAGAGAAAATTGATGTTACAGGCGATCCTACTAAGTTATCATCAGGTTATTCTGCGTCCAAAAACGGCTCATTAGAAACTTTTCAAAAAGCACAGCGAAAAGATACGATTCTGCAAGAGAAATCATTCGTGCCTGATTGGTTCTGGATTATATTATCAGCGGTTTTTGGAATGTTATCGCTAAAACTTTTCAGAGATAACCGAAGACGCAAATTCATTCCAAAAGAACAATTATTAAAACCCATTCAAACGGAAGTTCAACGTTTAGCTGATTCACCGGAATCTATGAGGGCAACCTATTTGAACGACGCTAAAAAGGCCATGGACAACGGAAATCTTTCTCAATTTTATTTTCAGCTGGAAAAAACAATGATATGGACCATGCAATCGTATGTGAAGAAGCCCGAACTAAACAGAACGGTGTTACTAACACATTTGGAAAGTCATCATTTATACCCTGAATTGATTAAATGGTTCTCAGATTTCGATGCAAGTCGCTACGGGATGGGGATCTCCGGAACAGAACCAAAAGAACTTCTGGAAAGAGCGGAAGCATTGGTCAACTCCTTAGTATGATGACAAACGCATATGTTTTCCCTAACTTTACACCATGTTGTCGGCTAGAGAAAATATTCGAAATCTAAGTCTGGAGGACCTTTGCCATTCCATGGAGACTATCGGCGAAAAACATTTTCGTGCAAAACAGATCTATGAATGGCTCTGGAAAAAAAATGCATCAACCTTCGAAGAAATGTCGAATCTTGGAAAAGACCTTCGCAGCAAGCTAGAAACCTACTTTTTCATTGATCACATTCAATTAGAAGATCAGCAGATAAGCACGGATAGAACCATAAAATGCGCCTTCTCCGTAGAAAAAGGTAAAATCGTGGAGGGCGTGCTTATTCCCGCCTCGTCACGGACTACCGCATGTATATCTTCACAGGTGGGATGCAGTTTATCCTGTACATTTTGTGCAACGGGTCGACTAAAACTAATGCGAAACCTAACGGCAGGCGAAATCGTTGATCAGGTGGTCTATTTGAAAAACCAGGCCGAAGAACGCTACCAAACACCGCTCACCAATATCGTTTACATGGGCATGGGCGAGCCACTACTAAACTATAAGAATGTACTACGTTCAATTGAACTGATAACCGGTAATGACGGGCTAAACATGTCTCCTAAAAGGATAACGGTATCTACGGCAGGGATTGCAAAAATGATTCGAAAATTAGGGGATGACAACATCAAATTCAACCTAGCCCTATCGCTGCATGCCGCGAATGACAAAAAGCGAAGTGCGATTATGGAAATCAATGAAACCAACAACCTGGAAGCATTGACTGACGCATTAATTTACTTCCACAATAAAACCGAAACTCGTGTCACTTTTGAATACATCATTTTTAAAGACTTCAATGATGGCATAGAAGATGCACAAGAACTGGCTACATTTGCTAAGTGTGTTCCTTGTAAAATAAATATCATTGAATACAATCCTATCGACAATGGTTTATTTGAGCAAGCGGAATATCATAAAGTTAATGCTTTTGCCGCTTATCTAGAGTCTAAAAACTTGATTGTCAATATCCGAAGAAGTCGTGGAAAGGATATAGATGCTGCATGCGGACAACTTGCCAATAAGAATAAGGCACTTCCCCAAGAAGCCAGAATTTTGAAGTAGAAATTCACTTTTTCATTCCTTGCCTTGAGCAGTAAAGCGTATATTTGTAGTATGCTGATTGTTGAGGAAATACTGGCTCCTATAAAGACAGAAATGAAGGAATTCGAAACCCGTTTTCGTTACAACATGCGTTCAAAGGTTCCTCTGCTCGATAAAATCACTCATTACATTATCCGCCGAAAAGGAAAGCAAATGAGACCGATGTTTGTCTTCCTCACCACTAAGATGCTCGGCGAAATGGACGATAAAGCGTACGACGCCGCCTCCCTGATTGAATTGCTACACACCGCAAGCCTTGTGCATGACGATGTGGTGGATGATGCTAACGAGCGACGTGGCTTCTTCTCCCTGAATGCTTTATGGAAAAATAAAGTCGCCGTCTTAGTTGGAGATTACATGCTTTCCAAAGTACTACTTCTTTCGATCGAGAAAAATAACGTTCGTCTCCTTGAAATAGCAGCACGTGCCGTTCGTGAAATGAGTGAAGGCGAATTACTCCAGATCGAAAAAGCGCGTAGACTAGACATAACAGAGGAGATATATTTTGAAGTGATCCGTCAAAAAACGGCTTCCTTGATTGCGACGTGTTGCGAAGCTGGAGCTATCGCAGCGGAACGCGAAGACATGGCAGAACAAATGAGGCGCTTTGGTGAATTAGTTGGGCTTGCTTTTCAGATTAAGGACGATATTTTCGATTACGGTACCCCTGAAAAAATTGGAAAACCTACCGGACTGGACATACGCGAGCGAAAGTTAACCTTGCCTTTGATATATACATTAAATAATGCACCAAAAGAAGTGCGCTCGGAATTGATCAACATCGTTAAAAATCATAACGAAGAAAAACGATTCGTTCATCGAGCGATTGAATTGGTCACCAGCCATGGCGGACTTGATTACGCCTACAGGAAAATGATGGAAATCAAAGAAAAGGCCTTGGATGAACTTAAAGGAATACCGGACTCTGAGGTAAAAAGAGCACTTATAGGCTTAGTTGAGTACACTGCGCTTCGCGAGAAATAAAGAATGGGAAATAGCGATGGCCTTTGAAAAACAAATTATACATATATGAATTACTTTGCCCTATTAACAATGCTCTTATTCCTATACTCCTGTGTGAATGAGGAAGAAAAAAAATCAATAAAGCATGCACCTGAAACATTAACAGAAGTAAAAAATGGTGTTTATTACGAATGGTATCCGGGTAAAAAGCAGATTAAATACAAAGGCGGGCAAGACGGAAAGAAAAGAAGAAACGGACTATGGGCCTTTTATTCCGAAAACGGCACTGAATTGTCCATAACTTACTTTGAGCACGGACTCAAGGAAGGATTTTCGATTGTGAAATATCCTAATGGCGTAATCCATTATCGCGGTGAATACCATCTGGATAAACCAGTTGGAGTCTGGACAACCTACAACGAAAAAGGCGAAGTGAGTTCAGAGACTGATTTTGGTCACTCCAAAAATTGATAAATGTCAAAAATTCCCCCACATATTATCGATGAGATAATGCAAACTTCACGAATAGAAGAAGTAATCGGGGAATTTGTTCATCTGAAACGTGCCGGATCAAATTTAAAAGGATTAAGTCCATTTACCGATGAGAAAACACCCTCCTTTGTGGTATCTCCTGCCAAACAGATCTTTAAGTGCTTCTCTACAGGCAAAGGAGGGACCGTTGTCTCCTTTCTTATGGAAAAAGAACACTATTCTTACCCGGAAGCACTTCGCTGGTTAGCCGACAAATACAACATTCAAATACCACAAGAATCTCCTGCAACGGCAGAACAACTTGCTGCAATAAGTGAACGAGAGAGTTTACACATCATTAACGAATTTGCAAAAGATCATTTTTTCAAAAATCTACATGATACGGAAGAAGGAAAAGCAATAGCTCTCTCCTATTTTCAAGAGAGGGGCTTCAGAAAAGATATTGTTGAGAAGTTTCAATTGGGATATTGTCTAAATACCGGAGATGATTTCACCAAAGCAGCATTAGGGAAAGGTTACAAGCTGGAGTACCTTGAAAAGGTGGGACTTGTAAAATCGAAGGAAGACCGCAACTTTGATTTTTTCAGAGGGCGCGTCATGTTTCCTATTCACAGTGTTTCAGGTCGAATTTTGGGCTTTGGAGGCAGAACACTTGTGACGGACAAGAAGATTGCAAAGTATTTCAATTCCCCTGAAAGCATTGTCTATAACAAAAGTGAAATTCTCTATGGATTGTACTTTTCCAAAGGCGACATTATTAAATACGACAATTGCTACTTGTGTGAGGGTTACACGGATGTAATCAGCATGTATCAAGCCGGAATTCAGAATGTTGTTTCCTCCTCCGGAACATCCCTTACAAAAGATCAAATCAAACTCATTCGCCGATACACTCAAAACATTACCATTTTATACGATGGTGATGTTGCGGGAATAAAAGCCTCCTTCCGCGGTATTGACCTAATTCTAGAGGAGGGCATGAATGTGAAAGTCGTTTTGTTTCCGGAGGGTGACGATCCCGACTCATATTCAAAGAGGGTAAGCCAAACTGAACTTGAAACATACATTAAGGATCAAAGCCAAGATTTCATTTCATTCAAATCCGACATTCTTTTAAAAGAAGGTGAAACCGATCCAATCAAACGAGCTGAATTAATAAAGGAAGTTATACATTCTGTGGCGTTAATTCCGGATCAGATCAGCAGAACTGTTTTCATGCAGAAAATCGCGCAACAGTTTGAAATGAGCGAACAAATTATTTCAAGCGAACTGATAAAACTGCGTAAAAATGTCATTTCTAAGTCAACCGGCGAATCTGAAATAAAAGATCTAACTCCCGAGAAACCCTCAGAGAACCTCATCCCTGAACGTAAATCTTTTCATGAAGAACGAATTTCAGCCAACGAATTTGACCTAATTCGTATTATGGTGCGCTATGGTACACGGGTGACAATTGTCGAGCATGTCAATGATGCGGGAAAACACATCCGGACTGAGACAACGGTGATCGAATTGATTCATCATGAACTCGACAAAGACGAATTAAATTTTTCAAATCCTCTATACAGTAGAATTTATCAATTGTTGATAGAGGGTCTTTCTGAAAACGAATTATACACTACCTCATACCTCAAACGACTTGAGGATCAAGAAATAGTTGCATTTGTGTCAGATATCGAAAGCAGAGATATTGAATTGAGTTCACAATGGTTGCTAAAATATAACATAGTAACTCGCTCCGAAAGTGATCGACTGGATGAGCTTGTGTTGAATACAATATATAGTTTCAAGGCATCAAAAATTGAAGAACGAATATCCGGTATTCAAAAAAAACTTAAGGATAACGATGATCTGGATGAAAGTTCACTCATGGATTTACTTGCAGAACAAATGGCTTATGAGCGAATCAAAATCTTACTTTCAGAAAAACTTGGACGCATAATTCTCCGATAACATGTTCAGCTATACTCTTTTTAAATTTGGTCCATATAACGTTTGCCTCTGGAATATTATCTTTCTAAGCATCATTTTCTTTTCGGCAATAATTCTCCGTAAAGTCATTCACAAGTCGTTCAAAAAATACCTTAAGAATGCGAATATACCGGTTGAGGGAAGAAGAATAACGTGGCTTAAACTTTTAAGTCAAAGTGCCTATATTTTAGCTTTCTATGTTGCTGTTCTAAGTTTCAATATTAATAACAACAAGGTTACATTTTTACAATTCTTGAACTATAAATTCATAGAGCTGGGTAAATTCTCGCTGAGTTTTTATCACATCCTATCCATCATTGCTATCTTATTTGGTGCACGGATGTTACTCAATGTGGTCAAACTCTACATTAGCCGCAAGTTCAGAAACTCCAACAATTTCGATGCCGGAACTGAATATATCTACGTTCAGATTGCGCGCTATGTAATCTACATTTTTGCGATCATAGTCATGCTGAAAGCACTTGACATAGATCTAACTATCTTCTTAACGGGATCCGCTGCCCTATTGGTGGGTATCGGACTTGGATTACAAGATGTCTTCAAGGACATGATATCGGGTTTCGTGTTGTTGATTGAAGGTAACATTCGTGTCGGAGACATTGTTGAAATTTCGAGCGGTGGAAAACCTGAAGCTATCGTGGCCAAGATATTGAAAATCAACGTCCGAACCACACAAATTGAAACACGAGAAGGAAACGTGTTGATCATCCCAAACACGAAACTTACTCAAGATTACGTAGAGAACTGGAGTCACGGTTCAGAATTGACAAGATTCAGGATTCTTCTTACCATTGACTACGGTGCAGACACAGAACTTGTCACTCGACTTCTCAAGCAAGCTGCCCTAGGGCACCCTAAGGTAAGAAAGACACACCCTGTAGATGTTCGTTTGGCGCATTTCGGGAACAGCGGGCTTGAACTAGAACTTATCTTCTGGGCCGACCAAAATTGGGATATCAATAATTACAAATCAGACATTCGATTTGAGATTGATCGTCTATTCAGGGAATATAAAATAAGTATTCCTTATCCTCAAACAACCATACATATGGCAAATACTAAAGCCTCAACGAAGTAAATATTTATAGCGTTGGATAGTATTTTCCAAACCAAGATAGAGCGCATCAGAAATGAGTGCATGCCCAATGGACACCTCATCCAAGGCAGGAATGTTCTCTTTAAAATATCTTAAGTTAATCAAACTCAAATCATGACCCGCATTAATTCCCAAACCCAATTCTTGAGCAAGCCTCGCTGCTGAAATATATGATTCCAAAGCCATTGATGGAGATTTATGGAATTCCTCCGCATAAGGTCCGGTGTATAGTTCAATTCTGTCGACACCCAATTCTGCAGCCTTTTCAATACGCGCATGATCCGTGTCAATAAAAATTGAACTACGGACACCCCAACTTTTAAATTTTGCCACTAACCCCTTTAAAAGATCAAAATGCGCGACTGTGTCCCAACCTGCATTGGAGGTCAGCACATGTGGAGGGTCAGGAACCAGTGTAGCCTGTACCGGACGGACATCTTTAATGATTTTTAAATAGCGATCATCCGGATAACCTTCAATGTTGAACTCGGTTTGTACAACCGTCTTCAAATCATACACATCCTTAAGCGTAATGTGACGCTCGTCCGGCCTGGGATGTACTGTTATTCCATCTGCACCAAATCGCTCACAATCGATCGCAACCTGAGTTACGCTTGGAGTATTTCCGCCACGTGCATTCCTGATGGTTGCTATTTTATTGATATTCACACTGAGCTTTGTCATGGATAGGCATAATTTTTGACATTTCAAATGTACATAAGTTAAAGAGTATTTTACTACTTTGGTAGGCGAATGAGAGCATATGAATTAATAACCGATGAAATTCCCCCGTTGAAGCATACGGATACGGGAGAGAAGGCCTTACAGTGGATGGATGAGTTCAAAGTATCTCACCTGCCGGTACTAAAAAATGGTAATTTTATCGGTCTGATTTCTGAATCAGACATTTTGGACAAGTTAGATCTTGATGAAACGCTTGACAAGCTGTTTGACCATCTTCCGCGACACTATGTCGCATCTACAGCTCACATCTACGATGTTTTGAATCTTATTTCCGAAAGCAAAGTTAGTGTATTGCCAATCCTTGATGAAAAAGAAACCTACCTTGGGTGTACCACAGTGTATCATCTACTAACCATTATTGCAAACACAGGAAGCATTAAAGAGTCAGGAGGAATTATCGTCCTGGAAATGAACACCGTTGATTATTCCATGGCGCAAATTGCTCAAATAGTAGAGAGTAATAATGGTAAAATCCTGAGTTCATATATTATGACAAGTCCGGATTCCACTAAATTGGAAGTCACACTTAAAATAAATGACTCGGAGATATCCAGAATTCTGCGCACCTTTGAACGCTATGATTACACCATCAAGGCTTCATTTCAATCATCAGATGACGACAACGACATCCGTGAACGATACGAATCGCTGATGAATTTCTTGAAATTCTGAGTATGAATATAGCTATATACGGACGGAAGCCCACCAAACAGCATTTAGGCGACTTTCAAGAGATCATCAATCTTTTGCATTCTTTTGGTTGGAATATTATTCTCGAGAAAGAACTCAAACAGCAACTTGTAGATAAGATAGGATTGTCCCCGAAAATCGAAGAATTTACAACTCACAGAGATTTTCACAAAGGCATAGATTTAACCATAAGTATAGGTGGTGATGGCACCTTCATCAAAACCGTAAGTTTCATCCGTGATTCAGGCGTTCCTGTTCTAGGTATAAACACAGGGAGACTCGGGTTTCTTGCTAATATTTCCAGAGATCAGGTGGAATATACACTGAATCAGGTTCGTCAAAAAAAATATGAATTCCAAAAGAGGTCTTTGCTTCGCATCAAAACCGAAGAAAATCTTTTTGGAGATGATAATTTTGCGTTAAACGAAGTTACCTTTCATAAGAAGGATACCGCATCAATGATTACAGTTCATGCCTCTCTCGACAATAAATACTTGAACTCCTATTGGGCCGATGGGTTGATTGTAGCTACTCCAACCGGTTCTACTGCCTATAATCTAAGTTGCGGTGGGCCTATCATAACACCGGGTTGTCAGGTTCATATTCTAACACCAATTGCCCCACACAACCTGAATGTGCGCCCAATGGTCGTACCGGATCATTTGCCGATTAAACTTAGCATCGAAGGTCGCGACAGAAAATACCTTATCAGTTTAGACGGAAATTCCAAAAGCATCAAGCAAGGAGAAGAAGTCGTAATAGCAAAAGCTGAATTTATGATTAATGTGGTAAAATTTGAAGACAACAACTTCCTTGACACTATTCGCAACAAAATGCTTTGGGGAATAGATAAACGGAATTAATTTTGGTCAGATTTTTGACGTAATTAAAAACAAATAAATACTCGACATGAAAAAAAAGATAGTATTATTGATCATTATCGCAACATCCTCAAAATTTGCTTCGGCTCAATTACTTAATGAAGTGGATACCGTTTCTTATTTAATTGGAACAAGCATTGGTAAAAACATTATTCAACAAATACCAGAGGCGAATAAGGAACTACTTTTGAACGGCTTGCGAGATGTGCTAAACGGGGAAAAAACCCTTTGCACTGATCAAGGTCAGCTCAACGCCTATTTTCAGAAAAAAGCTGAAAATGAAGGCGCTGCAATGAAAGAAGATGGATTAAAATTTCTACAAGAAAATAAAAAGAATCCAAAAGTTAAGGTAACAGAGAGTGGTCTTCAGTACGAAGTAATTAAAATGGGAACAGGTGACAAACCTGTCGCAACATCAACAGTTAAAGTTCACTATCACGGTACTACTCCTGATGGACACGTTTTCGATAGTTCCGTTGACCGAGGCGAACCTACATCGTTCCCTTTAAATGGCGTTATCAAAGGCTGGACAGAAGGTGTGCAACTCATGCCTGTAGGATCTAAATTCAAATTTTATATTCCTGAGGATTTGGCCTATGGAGCAAACCCACAACCCGGTGGTTTAATCAAGCCCTATATGCCCCTGGTTTTTGAAGTGGAGTTGCTGTCCATTGAAAAATAGTTTGCTATACGCCCTACACTTGAATAAAATAAATCAAATACACATGAAAATCCTCCTATCATTATTTAGTCTTGGAATCTTCAACGCAAGTATTGCACAGATGGATTTACAAGATGGATTGTATGCCCAATTTAACATGACAAAGGGAACGATCATTTGTCAGTTGGAATTCAAGAAAACACCCATGACGGTTGCTAATTTTGTTGGTCTGACTGAAGGAAATTTGAATATTATGGATACTATTCATAAAAACAAACCCTACTATAACGGGTTGAAATTCCATCGGGTAATCAAAGACTTCATGATTCAGGGAGGTTGTCCGTTGGGTAACGGAACAGGAGATCCGGGCTATAAATTTTACGATGAAATTGTTCCAGAATTAAGACATGACAAGGCCGGCATCTTATCTATGGCCAATTCAGGTCCGGCAACCAACGGTAGTCAATTCTTTATTACCCACAAAGAAACACCATGGCTGGATGGAAAACATACCGTTTTTGGCCATGTGATTAAAGGTCAGGATGTAGTAAACTCAATTGAACAAGGTGATCAAATGATTTCAGTAGAAATTATCCGGGTAGGAAAAGAAGCTCAAGACTGGAAGGCCTCAAATACCTTTATGGAGATCTACAAAAAGATAGGGAATGAAGAAAGGATAAAGCAAGAGTTATTGGTGAAAATTGCTTCCATGAGTGAAGATCAATATCGTTCCTACATGTTTGATGAGGTTAAAAAGAATTTTTCAAACGCCCAACAGAATGTATCAGGATTAGTATATATTATTGAAAATCAGGGCGAAAACACAAAGCCGATTAGTGGATCTCGTATGACGGTACATTACCGTGGAACACTTCGTGCCGATGGCAAACAATTTGATTCTTCTTACGACAGATTGCAACCAATGGAATTTGAATATAAAGTTCGAAGAATGATTCCCGGATTTGAGGAGGGGCTCGGTATGCTAGGAAAAGGAGGTAAAGCAAAATTGATTATTCCCTACTATCAGGCATATGGGAAAAATGGTCACCCGGGGGTAATTCCTCCTTATTCTGATCTAGTGTTCGATGTGGAGGTGCTTGATATTCAGCTCGGAGAAACTCAACATGATCAACACCAACATACCGAAGGCGACGGACATCATCATTAAAGTTGATGTTCGTATATTTTACTGATTGAAACACTTATTTGGTTTACCCAGTCGGAACGTTAAAGTAGCTCCGAAAAATGAATACCAGTCTCTGGTTGAAGTAGTTCCGCGTTTTCCGAAACGCGACCCGTCCAATTTTCTATTGGACAGCGCCGCTGTTAATGGTCCATTTACCTCTGCCAGAGCCGCCACATCTACATACCCATTGCTTCCAACATCATCCAGATAGTCCGTAAACGTTTTACGGATACCGTATTCCAAACCAATGGTGGATCTTTTTCCAACAGAAAATTTAAGTCCAATTCCGAGGGGTATGCTCAACTGAGTAAGACCATAATGTGACTCTGAATTCAAACTGCTCCCCTGACCTTCAGTGCCAAGCGGTTGCAATTCTATTATTTCGCCATTGTATTCGGTTGTTGGATTCATGTGAAAAAGAGAGAGGCCGGCCAAAAGATACGCCGTCCCTCGGTATTTATCATGTCCTATTTGAAAAGGAAGATAACTAAACTCAATTCCTCCGCCCACTTCATAAATTTCGGATTGAAAACTTAAATTCCTGTTAATTAACAAATCTTCTTTAGCGTCCGCATCCTTAGCGGCAACACTGCCATAAAGTACAGAACCCCTCCAACAAAAGCGACTATGCACATTATATCTATAAATGAACCCAAATGCAGGTTGAATGTTATAGACCGGGTTGTAAGAATTCAAATCGCCAATATAATTAGCTCCTCCCATTAGAACACCCATTTCAGAACGAGATCGATGATTATGTTGCTGAGCATGCAATTGGCCGCATAACAACATGAAAAAAACTACAAATAAAAACCTCATCCTTTTAAGAAAACGCAAAATTAGGAAGATTATTTCGGTGAAGGCTTGATTTATCATTTCATGTTTTCTGCATTTTGCAACATCTCTAAAACTGCTTAACTTCACCGAACAAAAAATAACTCATGAATCAGAAATTATTGCTTCAAATTGCTGAAGAATTCGGAACTCCAACATATGTTTACGACGCAGAGCGCATTGAATCCCAATACGACAAGTTAGCTAAAGCGTTTGGTGAGCACGACATTAAATTACATTATGCACTCAAGGCCCTTAATAATATTAATATACTGAAACTTCTTAAAAACAAAGGTGCCGGACTTGATGCCGTATCCAATGAGGAGATTAATTTAGGATTACGGGCCGGATTTTCGCCTGAAGAAATATTATTCACCCCCAATTGCGTTTCTTTTGAAGAAATTGAAGAAGCTGTTGAACTAGGGGTTCACATTAATATTGATAATTTGAGTATTCTGGAGAAATTCGGTCAAACCTATGGGTCCTCCAAAGCTTGCTGTGTACGATTAAATCCACACATCATGGCAGGCGGGAATTCGAATATTTCAGTTGGTCATATTGATAGTAAATTTGGTATATCCATCCATCAGGTAAAACATATTGAACGAATCGTAAAACATTACGGAATTCGAGTGAATGGTCTACACATGCATACAGGGAGTGATATCATCGATGGAGAGGTGTTCCTTCGTGGAGCACAATTACTTTATGAGGCAGCTACTTATTTTCCGGATCTTGAATTTATGGATTTCGGAAGTGGATTTAAAGTTTCTTACAAAGAGGGCGATATCGTGACAAATATCGAACGAGTAGGTAAACAAATATCAGACTCCTTTAATGAATTTTGTAAAGCATATGGTAAAAAACTTGAATTATGGTTTGAGCCCGGAAAATTCCTTGTGAGTGAGGCCGGTCAATTTCTTGTTAAAGTGAATGTTGTAAAACAAACTACCTCAACAGTATTTGCCGGTGTAAACAGTGGACAAAATCACCTCATCCGTCCTATGTTTTACAATGCTTATCATCATATTGAGAACATTTCCAATCCCGGAAGGGAGCAAAAATTGTATTCTGTGGTAGGCAATATCTGTGAAAGTGACACTTTTGGGTTTGATCGAATGATCAGTGAGATCCGGGTGGGGGACATTCTGGCCATGCACAATGCAGGCGCGTATGGTTTCACCATGAGTAATCAATATAATGCTCGTTTACGCCCGGCGGAAGTCCTTGTTAAAAACGGAAAGGCACATCTCATTCGCAAACGTGAGACTTTCGATGACCTCACACGAAATGAAATTGAATTGGAAAACCTTGAGGGTTGAGCGCAATCACTAGTTGATCATATCTGTTGCTATCTTTGCAGATAACAGGCACAATGGAATACCTCCTCCAGGATGAACGCTTCCGCCTACGAAATACAAGCCTTCCAACCGTGAAAAATTGGGGTGGCGAAAAAATGCCGCCATACGTTCATTTGAACTAGAACCATATAGGGCTCCGCCATAGCTCAATGTGCGTTTCTCAATACGAAGAGGATCAAGATAGTCCTCAACTTCAATTAAGGATGCGATATCCCTTTTCAACATCCGAGTTAGTTTTTGAATAACCATTTCTCGGATTTTAATTCTTAATTCTTCCCAATTTTGACCATTATTACTAGGCACATTCACCAAAACAAACCAGCTTTCACATTCATTGGGAGCGTCCTCTTTGACTAATTTCGAACCAATGTGGACATAAATAGTAGGGTCTTCAGAAACCGTATTTTGATCAAAAATGTGTTCAAATTCACTTTTATAGTTCTCTGAAAAAAAAATGTTGTGAAGATCAAGTTGGGGGAAGGTCGTTTTTATCCCCCAATAGAAAATCATAGCTGAACTGGATGGCTCTTGGTTAATCGTTTTTCTAGGCGCCTTTCTCGACTTAAACAAATATTGATATGCAGGTTTAATGTCTGAATTACAGACAACAATATCCGAAAAGTGAGGTCGCCCATCAATTTTAACACCATGAACGGATCGATTATCTTCAAGAATTTCTTCAACCTTTGAATTGTATTTAAAAACGACTTCAAGTTCTTCGGCCAAGTTCACAAGTGCAGTCGTAATTTCATGCATACCATTTTTGGGAAAATATGTCCCGATTCCATGTTCCAGATGAGGGATAATATGCAGTATTCCAGGGGCTTTGTATGGATTCGACCCGTTGTATGTGGCATATCTATCAAAAATTTGCACCAGTTTGGGGTGGTTTAGTGCTTTTTCATTCGCATTATGCATGCTGGTAAACAATTGGAGATCAGGAATAGCAGCAATCGTACGAAGTATATCTTTACTCAAATAGGTGCCTGCGCGATGTAAGGAGCGCTCAAGAAAAGTAGCTTTCGTTTTCTCATAAATCAGTCTGCTTCTTTCAAGGTGCTTTTTCAATGGTGCATGATCCACATCAAGTATTGTGGATACATCCTTAAATAGTTGTTCATGATTGGTTGAAAATGGCAGAAAAGTTCCATCTTCAAAAAAGTAATGACAGGCAACCTTTGAGGTGAGATAATTAAAATATGCTCTTGGATTCTTTCCCGCCAAAACAAAAAGTTCATCCACCAAATGCGGCAAGGTAAACAGAGAAGGACCGGCGTCAAATCTATATTCACCAAGTCTAACTTCAGTTAGCTTTCCTCCGGGATAATCATTTGATTCAAATACAGTTACCTTATACCCTTTAACAGCCAACCTTATGGAAGAGGCTATACCCGCAATACCCGCTCCGATAATAACCGCTGTTTTAGAATTCTTCATGTGTGTTCTTTAAACAGATAAAACATCAAAGAGGAAAAAGGTTCTTAGGATATTTATTTCAAGTGCTGAACATAGCGCACTAAATTCTTATTTTCTAAGAGATTGTCTGCACCAATAAATAGCACTTTTTTGCACTTGTTATGTTCAAACCATAAATCAAGATTGGAGATACCTACCATTAATGTGCCATTGATATCAATCTTGTGAACAGGTTTCTGCTTGTGATCGAACATATATCTCAACTCAGAAATCTCCTTGTCCAGCGTTTGATTCTGAGTAAAGATGACAAGCCCATCTACCTTTTCATGAGGATTTTCACTCTTTTCATCAAAATCCTCCACAGTGTAGCCATTTTCAATTGCCCAAGTTTGAAGAATTGCAGAAAACTTTGAGTTAGCACGAAGTAAAATCTTGTCGAGTTTCATTGATATTTATAAAGGAGTAATTCCAATAAGGTATAAAAATAAGCATTTAGTTGATTATATCTTACGTGAAGGTTAGTTATAGCCAAGAATTTTAAGGTAATCCTCTGCTGTTTGCTCCTCACTAAAGAGTGATGTTTGCAGCTTTCCGTCGTCATCACGCTGAATAAGAATATGTTTCGGCTCGGGAATGAGGCAATGTTTCAAGCCTCCAAAACCTCCAATCGTTTCCTGGTATGCTCCTGTATTAAAAAATCCAAGATATAAAGGTTGATTTCGGTCGAATTTAGGCAGATAGATGGCATTCGAATGCTGTTCTGAATTGTAGTAATCATCGCTGTCACAAGTTAAACCTCCCAACAGAACACGTTCATAGTCATCATTCCAACGGTTAACAGGAAGCATGATAAAACGCTGATTTATGGCCCAAGTATCCGGAAGATTGGTCATAAACGACGAATCTATCATATTCCATTTCTCTCGGTCATTTTGCTGCTTCTGATGTAAAACTGAGAAAATAGCGCCACCACTTTCGCCTACCGTGAATGAACCGAATTCTGTAAAAATATGAGGCTCCGGAATTTCATTTTCGGTACAAACACGCTGAACCTGAGTTAGTATCTCACGGACCATGTAGGCATAATCAAAATCAAATGCAAGAGATTTTTTAATCGGAAATCCTCCACCAATATTCAATGAATCAAGCGATGGACAAATTTTTTTAAGATCGCTATAAATACGCAAACACTTGGTTAACTCATTCCAATAATAGGCCGTGTCATTTATGCCGGTATTTATAAAAAAATGAAGCATTTTCACCTCAACACGAGGATTTTCGTGCAAAATTGCCTTGTAAAAAGGAACTATTTCGCGGTAACGAATCCCCAATCTAGAAGTATAGAACTCGAATTTAGGCTCTTCTTCAGATGCAATTCTTATCCCGATTTTAATTTCCTTCTCTGTTTTAGAGAGAATCTCATTGAGTTCATGTGTGTTGTCTACCACAGGGACAACGTTGAGATTACCCTCATTTATCAAATTTACAATATTATCAATGTACTGCTGAGGCTTGAAACCATTACATATCACATATTTTCCGGCAGGAAGTTTACCAGAGTCGTACAAGTTCCTAACAATATCTATGTCGAATGCAGAGGATGTTTCGATATGCACATCGTTCTTTAACACTTCATCAAGCACAAAAGAAAAATGATTACTCTTGGTGCAATAGGAATAGTAATAATTCCCAGAATAACCGAGGTTACTAATTGCCTCACGGAACCATCCTTTGGCTCGTTGAATATTGTTGGA
>JBIKYP010000011.1:0-36487 GCA_044355195.1 Crocinitomicaceae bacterium
AGGCAGGTAGTTAAATTTTAAAGGCGTGCCATAATCTTTAATCAATCGCATGAGATCTATCCCATGAAAAAACAACCGATCTTCCCGCAAGTGAAATTCATTTTGCGGAAAATCAAATGTTTGATCGATTAGATCAAAGTATTTCGTTCTCATCTAAAAAAAAATTAAAAAATAGTTCTATTATGCACTGTGCAGGTAAAGCAATAATGACCCTTTCGTTTATTCCTACGATGGGGCTTTGAATAAGTTTCGGAAAGTTCAATAAAGCATCAATCTCCACCATACATCATAAGAAAAGCCTTCAAAAATTCGCCGATATCACCATCCATTACTGCGTCCACATTTCCGGTTTCTTGACCTGTCCGGACATCCTTCACCAATTTATACGGATGCATCACATAGTTTCGAATCTGAGAACCCCATTCAATCTTTTTCTTACCCGCCTCTATTTCGCTTCGCTTCTCCATACGAGCACGCAATTCGAGTTCATACAATTGGGATCGTAGTAGCTGCATGGCTTTTTCCTTGTTGGCAAGTTGAGAACGCGATTCAGAATTTTCAATGATTATTCCGGAAGGAGCATGCTTTAAACGAACAGCTGTTTCGACTTTGTTGACGTTTTGTCCACCTGCCCCTCCAGAACGGAAGGTGTCCCAGGTAATATCTGCCGGATTGATATGGATCTCAATGTTGTCGTCAACCAAAGGGTAAACGTAAACTGAAACGAAAGAGGTATGTCGCTTGGCGTTTGAATCAAATGGTGAAATACGTACCAAACGGTGCACTCCATTTTCTCCTTTAAGGTACCCAAAAGCAAACTCACCCTCGAACTCCAATGTAACTGTTTTTACACCGGCTACATCACCCTCTTGAAAATTCAGTTCTTTGATCTTGAACCCATTCTTCTGTCCCCACATCATGTACATTCGCATGAGCATCGATGCCCAGTCACAACTTTCCGTTCCTCCTGCTCCAGCAGTTATTTGTAAAACGGCACTTAGCGAATCTTCTTCGCCGGAGAGCATGTTCTTTAGCTCCAACTCTTCTACTTCAAGTAGCAACGCCTTGTAAGCTTCGTCCACTTCTGCCTCCTCCGCAGCTTGTTCTTTCGCAAATTCGATCAATACTTCTAGATCATCTGATGCTGTCTTTAATCGGTTGTATGCCTCTATCCAGAATTTCAATGTCCGAATGGATTTCATTTGCGCTTCAGCCGACTTAGGGTCATCCCAGAATGCGGGATCCTGAGTTCTCAATTCCTCTTCCTGCAGCTGTACAATCTTCTCATCAATCTTTAAATAAGAAGCAATTGCCTCTATTCGTCCTGAAATTTCCTTTAGCTGATCCTGATTCACCATAGCTGGCAAAAATAGTAAAAACTGACCACCGTGAGGAAAACACCCCATTTCAAGACTTTCAAAGTCGAGATATACTCAGCTGTGAAGAATAAATATATAATAGGAAGATGCCAAGCAATAGAAAAATTTTATTTTTGCTCAAAATACAAGCAGAATGAAGGTTCCGGAAAATTTAAAGTACACGAAAGACCACGAGTGGGTGCGCATCGAAGGAGATATCGCCATCGTTGGTATTACAGACTTCGCTCAAGGAGAATTGGGTGATATCGTTTATGTTGAGATTGAAACAGAAGCAGAAACTCTGGATCAGGAAGAAGTTTTCGGATCTGTAGAAGCAGTAAAGACGGTTTCTGATTTGTTCATGCCGTTGAGTGGAGAGATTACTGAATTCAACGGAAATCTTGAATCCAATCCAGAAGTGGTGAACTCAGATCCCTATGGTGAAGGCTGGATGATAAAAATTAAGCTATCAGACCCATCTCAAGTAGGACAATTACTAGATTCCAAGGCTTATAGCGAGTTGATTGCATAATTTATTCTTTAAATTATTAGTTATCCCCGATACTTCATTTCGGGGATTTTTTTATCCTAATAATATCATCGTAAAAACAAGAAGGGCTGTCAAATTGACAGCCCTTCAATCATTTATTTAATCACTACAGTTGCCCGTCCGAATGGTATAGTCCATTCTTGTAAACTTTTACTTTAAGCAGAATTCCGTCGCGGTCGTAATCATAAACTTTACCATCCCATAAAAGGCCATTCTTAAAGTATCCATCCTGCCATATTTCATCATTATTGTTGAATATCTTATTGTAGCCATTAGGTTCAAATTTGACGCCATTGGTTATTGGATTAGTTGCCTTTGGAGCTGTTTCTTTCGATATTCCGGGATCTAACAGTTTAACCGCAGGGTTGATCATCTCTTTTAACTCACTTTTTTCCACTGAACCCTCTGAATTGTAATATATCTTTTCTTTGACATCCCCATTCTCGTAGTAGCGAACAGCCTTTCCGGTGGGATTACCTTCATGAGCGAAGTATTCAAACTCCAATTGACCATTTGGATAAAAATACTTGACCGCTCCTTGCTCTTTGCCACTATCATTGTAGATGGCTTGGTATTCGATCTTTCCATTTTCATGGTACCTTTTCAATGAATCTCGATAGGTATTTCGGATAAAAGTTCCTTGTTCTTGAATTTTTCCATTAGCATAATATTTGAAATACGAACCCTGCGGACGATTATTAACATACTCACCCCTCAGTTTAGGAGTAACCCCATCGTTATGATACTTAATCCACAACCCTTCTTTTCGGTCGTCCTTGTAATGGCCTTCTTCAATCTTTCCTTCCGAGGGATAGCCTTCTTTAGGTCTGTCTTTACCAAAATAAATCCATAGCCCCTGTTTTCGGCCCTCACTGTCCTTTTTGTTTATGTCGCCCGGCTCATTTTGAAAAACCCCTGCACACAAGTTCGCTACATTTAAGAAAATGGAGGAGCTTAGAATAAGCAATGTTCGACTTACGGACATGTTAAATATCATTTTTAGCAAACGAAATATAAACAATTGTGAATTTGATTCTAATAAATCAATATAAAAGTTGAAATTAAACAAAGTTCTTGAGAAAGAACCCAAAACTTAAATTAAGTTTTTAGAATCTCAGCGTTCACATTTTCAAGCATACTCTTAACGATTTGAGCCACGCCAAATTGCGCATTCCAACCCCAGTCTTTCCTGGCTATACTGTCATCAATAGATCTCGGCCAGCTATCGGCAATTTGTTGTCTGAAGTCAGGTTGGTAATCAATTTCGAAATGCGGAAGATGTTTTTTTATCTCTACAGCAAGTTCGGCAGGTGTAAAACTGCATCCTTCCAGATTATATGATGAATGCACCGTTAATTTACTCCCATCAGCCTCCATTAGGTCTATTGTGGCTCGAATTGCATCAGCCATAAACATCATAGGTAATTCAGTGTCGGTATCTAAGAATGACGTGTATCTGCCATTTAACTTGGCTTGATAAAAGATATCAACCGCATAATCTGTAGTCCCTCCTCCGGGTAATGAAGTATAAGAAATGAGCCCAGGATAACGAATACTTCGAACATCAACTCCAAATTTCTCGAAGTAATACTCGCACCAACGTTCTCCGGCTAATTTTGAAATTCCGTAGATCGTCGTCGGCTCCGAAATTGTATACTGTGGTGTTTTGTCCCTAGGGGTAGTTGGGCCAAATACTGCTATGGAACTTGGCCAGAAAATCTTTTTTACAAAACCTTCTTTAGACAGGTCTAAAATGGTAAAAAGACCTTCCATGTTCAAGCGCCACGCGAAATCTGGATGTTTCTCTGCTGTTGCAGACAACAGAGCTGCGAGTAAATAAACCTCGGTTATTTCTTCCTCAATGATGTAGGAACGCACCGCTTCACGATCCAAAATGTCCAACCTCTTATACGGTCCCGAAGCGAAAATCTCGGGCGCTTCATCTTTTATGTCAGCAGCTATTACTTGGTTGACACCCCTCCTCTTTCTGAGTTCAACAACTAACTCTGTGCCTATCTGTCCGCAAGCTCCTATGATGATCGTTTTGCCCATTTTGGTAGGTAATTTTATGATTTATAAGTTTGGGCACAAAGATTAAAAAAGTTCTCTAATCTTTAAACTTGCACTTGAATCATTTTTTCGGAATTCTTAATCCAAAATTGTACTACATTTGATTTTAAAATACTGTTCTAGCTTGTAAATGACAAATATCTGTTTAGCTCAGAATTGAACTTAAGTATGAAGTGCTACTAAAATACTTTTAAATGCCTTTTTATCATAAAGTTGGACAAATTCCTCTCAAGCGTCATACGATATTCAGAAAAGAAGATGGGACTCTACATCACGAACAGCTTTTTGGAACTGAAGGTTTTCATGGAATGTCTTCGTTGATGTACCATTTGAATCCGCCTACGATCGTTAAGGAGGTCATCGGTAAAACGGATATTACACCTCAAATTGCGGAAGAAAAAAATATGACTATGCGCAGTTTTTTGGGGCAAAACATTCGTTCTAAAGAAGATTATCTTGAAAGTCGCGTTCCTGTATTAGTGAATAATGATTGTTACATAGAGTTGGCTTCACCTAAAAATAGTTTGAAAGATTACTTTTATAAAAATGCGGATGCAGATGAAGTCATTTTTATTCACAGTGGAAAAGGTAAACTTCGGACACAATTGGGAAACATTGAATTCAGTTTCGGAGATTATTTGGTTATTCCACGAGGTATCATCTATCAAATTGATTTTGATACTGACAACAATCGATTATTCATAATTCAGTCTTTCCATCCAATTTATACTCCCAAAAGATACCGAAACAGATTCGGGCAATTATTAGAGCATTCCCCCTATTGTGAGCGAGATATTCGTCCTCCAATCGAACTGGAATCGCATCCCGAAACAGGAGATTTTTTAGTCAAGATAAAAAAACAGGACATCCTATATGATTACATATACGGAACGCATCCGTTCGACATTGTTGGCTGGGATGGTTATAATTATCCGTACGCATTCTCAATTCATAATTTTGAACCTATAACGGGAAGGGTGCACTTACCTCCTCCTATTCACCAAACGTTTGAAAACGAAGCATTTGTCATTTGCTCTTTTGTTCCCCGACTCTATGACTACCATCCTCAATCCATTCCTGCGCCATACAATCATAGTAATATTGATTCGGATGAAGTAATTTATTACGTGGATGGAGATTTCATGAGCCGAAATCATGTTGAAAAAGGACAAATCACCTTGCATCCGGCAGGTATACCGCACGGGCCGCATCCAGGTGCTTACGAAAGAAGTATTGGACAAAAAGAAACGTTGGAGCTTGCGGTTATGGTAGATACATTTAAACCATTAAAATTAACAAATCAAGCTATAAATATCGAATTACCGAACTATTATAAGTCTTGGATACGATAAAGTATTAGTTGCTCAATTATTTATTTTTGAATCTTAAAAGAGACTAAAAATTATGGACTCCAACCTTGAAAAACTTTTCAAAGAAGCGGGAGACTTCCTACCTCTGCTTGGGACAGACTACATTGAATTATATGTTGGAAATGCAAAACAAGCAGCTCATTACTACAAATCGGCATTTGGATTTCAGTCACATGCCTATGCCGGCTTGGAAACAGGAATAAAAGACCGCGCTTCTTACGTACTCAAACAAAATAAAATCCGTTTAGTACTCACTACTGCTTTGAACAGCCATTCTGTCATTGGGGAACACGTAAAAAAGCATGGAGATGGAGTTAAGGTGATCGCACTTGGGGTTGATGACGCCACCAAAGCTTGGGAAGAAACGACTAAAAGAGGAGCAAAATCATTTTTGAAACCAACGAAAGAAAAAGATGCTGATGGAGAATTGGTCCGCTCAGGAATTTACGCTTATGGGGAAACGGTTCATCTTTTCGTAGAACGAAAAAATTATCAGGGTATATTTTTGCCCGGATACGTGAAATGGGAATCAGACTACAACCCTATGCCAACGGGACTAAAATTCATTGACCATATGGTGGCCAATGTTGGTTGGGGCGAAATGAATACTTGGGTAAAATGGTATGAAGATGTAATGGGTTTTGTGAACTTCCTTTCCTTCGATGACAAACAAATTCACACCGAATACTCTGCCCTAATGTCAAAAGTCATGAGTAATGGTAACGGTCGCATTAAATTCCCGATTAACGAACCGGCAGAAGGTAAGAAACGCTCTCAAATCGAAGAATATTTAGATTTTTATGAAGGATCAGGCGTACAACATATTGCTGTTGCTACAGATAATATTATCGAAACCGTTTCCGTTCTCCGTTCACGTGGTGTAGAATTCCTTTCATCTCCTCCATCTACTTACTATGATGAAATTCCTGAAAGATTAGGTGAACATAAGTCCATCATGAAAGAACCAATTAGTGAAATTCAAAAACTGGGTATTCTTGTAGACGCGGATGAGGAAGGCTATTTGCTGCAAATCTTTACTAAACCCCTGGAGGATCGTCCAACCTTATTCTTTGAAATAATTCAGCGAATGGGTGCCCGTGGATTCGGGGCAGGTAACTTTAAAGCTCTTTTTGAATCTATCGAACGTGAACAGGAGAAAAGAGGAACGCTTTAACAGTATACTCTAATTGAGAAAAGCGCGATAGGTTATCGCGCTTTTCCGGTATTTAAAAATGTCAGTATATCACTTTATAACTCTGAAACGACTCACTGCTGTTTCATCTTTATTGTAAACACGAAGATAATAAACTCCTTCTTCGAACATTCTTACATCAAGATCGAGATTTGATTTACCAATACGAGCTTCATAAACCTTGCGACCATTAACATCAGTTATATCAAGCTGACCTATTTGTTTTTTATTCCAGTCCACATGCAAAACATGATTAGTTGGGTTAGGGAATAAATTTAACTGCACATCTGCAGCAAACGATTCATTCAATCCGGTTGTATTCTCAACTGTAAACTGACCGGTAGAGATACAACCTGATGCATCTGTCACAGTCAATATATATGCGCCAGGCTTCAAGGATGAAATATCTTCAGTTTTTTCTCCATTTGACCAATCAAAACCATAAGGCTCTGTTCCCCCTGTTACTGTTGCATCAATAGATCCTGAATTCGCATTTGTTCCGTCTACCACTGCATTTATTACCAAAGGTTTATCTGGATCTGTGATCGTAAATGACTGACTGGTTGAACATCTATTTTTATCTTTTACTTCCAGGATATATGTTCCTGAAGTTAAGTCGAACAAATCTTGTGAAGTTGAGCCATTAGACCACGAATAACTATTGCTACCGGAACCTCCACTAATTGTAATATCAATGGCGCCATTGTTTCCTCCTGCACATGAGACAGAAAATACAGACGCATCAATTTCCAATGAATCCGGTTCTTTAACAACAATTGCCTGTGATGATATACAAGAGTTCGCATCACGGACTCTTAGTGTATAAGTGCCTCCGGCTAATCCTGTAAACGAATTGTTTGATTGAAATACGTTGCCCACAAGATTGTACTGATAATTTCCGGTTCCGCCTGAAGAATTGACAGAAATGGCACCATTCAAGTCACCATGACAAGTCACATTCAACACTCCTGTCGTAAATGAAATCTGAGAAGGTTCATGAATCGTAACGAAGATTGACCCTGTACATCCTGCGATATCCCTGACCGTCACCTTATACATTTGAGCGGAAAGATCGTGAAATGCATTACTCGACTGGTAGGTTGTCCCGTTATCTATACTGTAAGCAAGTGTTCCGGAACCTCCTGCGGCAAATACAGTTACTGCTCCATTGGATCCATCATAACATGTAACATCAGTTACTGTCTTGGTCATCATCAAAGCGCTTGGTTGTTGGATAACTACTTTTGTCGTGCCAATACATCCATTAACATCTTTTACAAACACAGTATAATTTCCGGCTCTTAAACCAACAAATGAAGTGCCGGCAGACCAATTTTGGCCATTGATGCTGTAAGAAAGAGAACCTGTGCCTCCCGATACTGCGTGAACCGTAATGGTGGCATCATTACCGTCATAACAGCCAACATCAGTTGATCCAACAGATTCAATCACCGGTCCGTTAGCATCTGCGACTGGATTGGTGAAAATTCTCTTACAAGAAGCCCCGTCTTTAACCGTAATAAAATATGTCCCGGCATTTAATGCGCTAAAATTCCCGGTTGTATTGAAGGATGTGCCATCCAAACTATACGAATATCCACTACCGAAGCCACCGCTCCCAACAGCAAGAATCCCACCGTTATTTACCCCGCATGTCGCACTCGTTGATGTAATCAAGGCCTCAATTTTAGGTAATTGAGAAATTGTCACTGTACTTTGAACAGTACAACTACGGTTGTCTCGAACTGAGTACGTATAAGTTCCGGCAGCTAAGCCATTGAACAAGGGTGAATTTTGAAAATCATCACCATTCATACTATAGATATATGAGCCATTACCCCCCGACGCAGTGATCAGGATTGAACCAGTGGATTCACCATAACAAGAGACCGGCGCAGGTACTGCGGAAGAAACCACAGGCAAAGTTGGTGCTATTGTAATTTGATTTGTAGCGACACAGCCGGCTGCATCCCGAAGATAAACTGAATATTGTCCTGAGGCCAGCCCTTTAAATTGCGGAGTTGATTGATAAGCTGTACCTCCCAAACTATAGGTATATGAACCTATACCGCCAGTCGCAGCGTTTACTGTGAGTTGAGCATCTGAAATTCCTGCACAAGTAGCCTGAACTGTCGAAACAGTGAAGCTCATTGGTAAAGGCTGGTTTATAGTAACAACCATTCCCTGAGTACAATCTGTAGCATCCTTTACGATAACCGAATATGTACCTGCACTTAATCCTGTAAAAATCCCACCAGATTGGTAAGTGGAGCCTCCATTAATACTAAATCTATGCACTCCTGTTCCGCCGGAAGCGCTGACCTGAATCGTTCCGTCTGCTGAACCATTACAACTTACGTCCGTTTTACTTATTAAAGATAAAACAGGTGACCCAAAATTATTCACGATATTTAGGGTTGATTTAGAACATCCATTGACATCTTTCACTGTGATGGAATAAGTTCCACCAGACAGACTCAAAAAATTACCCGATGATTGGTAGTTTCCGCCATCCAGTTTATATAATAACGTCCCTGTTCCACCGGAGGCAACAACCAGTAATGCGCCATTCGATGAACCACAATTGGCGTTTGTGCTGGAACTCGTAATAAATCGGATTTCACTTGGTTGCTGTACATTATAAATAGTAGTCTTTAAACAGCCTAGGGCATCTTTAACCACAAGTGTGTCGACCCCCGCACTTAACGATCCAAATGTATTCAAGTCTTGAAAATGGTACCCATCAATACTGTATTTGTAAGGAGGCGTTCCCCCGGAGGCCGCAGAAGTGATACTGCCATTGTTAGCTCCATAACAAGTTAGACTGGCGATATTGCTCACCGAGGCAGCAAGACCAACAGAAAGGGGGAATTGGTAGGTATTAGTGCATAAACCTGACCACCCTTCAACGGCTACTGTAAGTTTTGCAGTATACGCGCCGGCTGCAACATAAGTATGGTTAGAGTGTTCCGTGTGAGAGATGGGTGAGCCATCTCCAAAATCCCACGAATATAGTTTTGCCGAACCAGTATAGCCATTATCATTTATGCGATTAAACATACTATCCTTGGTGAACGCGCTCTCATTTGTAAACTCAATCGGACTGCCAACAGAAAAGCAATGTGTAGGCGCGCTAATGACCGGGGTAATAAAATGGGTAATCTCAGGAATAAGATAAAAATCACCATCCTTATCAAAATTATCAACCGCACTCGTCCAGTTATTTCCTGTAGAAGTACCTGCCACCGAAGCCAAATCCTGACCCAAACCTTCTCCATCACCCGTGTAAGCCAACTGAAATTCCGTCCCGTAAGGCCAACTGCTCAGAAGAGTTATGCCAATAGCAAAATTTTGATTAATGAATGTTCCTCCATCTGGTAAATTTATTGAAATATAACCTTTCGAGTTATCAGAATACCAGAAATAGCCGTCTGCATAAGATAGTTCTTGTTTTGGCCTACCCAATTGATCTACAGCGTAAACATGTGCTCGTAAGGTTACACCGCCGGCGGAGCCCAGCGAACCATAAACCCTTATGCTATTTATCTTACCCGGTCCGGAATAATAATAGGTCTGGGCTGCTTTTTCTTCGTGTCCAATCGAAAGATGAAAGGATCCAACAGAACCTACATTCTTCGAATTGACGTAAGCAACAGCATCTGAACATGAACTCGTTTGCGCTTTTGCACCAACGAGACCCATAAAGAAAGCTGTCGCGAAATGTGTAATTCTTTTCATGATCTTACTTTAATTAGTGATTACTAGTGGACGAAACTACTCGGGCAGCGGAGCCAATTCAGGATTATTCAACAGAATAGCTCAACTTCGAACCGAAATCCATAGAATAGAAAGCAGACCGCAAACAATTTTACTAAATTTGACCAGTTAGAAATTACGGCTATGGTAGAGGTAGGCATCATAATGGGAAGTGTATCCGATCTTCCAATAATGCAGGAGGCTGCAGACATTCTTAAGGAATTCGGAATAACCCATGAGGTAAATGTCGTTTCCGCACACCGAACACCTGAATTAATGTTCAACTATGCAAAAAATGCACATAAACGAGGTTTGAAAGTAATTATAGCGGGAGCAGGAGGTGCTGCCCACCTTCCGGGCATGACGGCTTCACTGACTCCCCTTCCCGTCATTGGAGTTCCTGTGAAATCAACTAATTCCATCGATGGTTGGGATAGTATTCTCTCTATACTACAAATGCCCAATGGAATTCCTGTCGCCACAGTTGCACTCAACGCTTCGAGAAACGCTGGAATTTTAGCGGCAAAAATTTTAGGTGCATCTAACCCTGAATTGCTTTCCAAAGTAGAAGACTACATGGAAGAACTCAAATCAAAAGTCCTGGAAAGCGCAGCGAAACTCAAATAATAATACTAGTCTAGTCGTAGAGAAGATATTTTTGTCGTATTTTCTTAAATTCTTCTAAATCTTCTCTCCAGGTTTCTCTTATCTCTTTTGCTGTCCATCCTGCATTGATCTGATCCCTTAATTTCGCCGTTCCGGCCAGACGATTAAAAAAACTGACCTGATCAATAAAAGGCAAAGTATCCCCCAACAATTCTTTAGCATGAATAAGATAGTTGAGATTGATCTCGTATTTACGTTTCGTCAGTGAACCTCGTAAATCAAAACCATAACAAACCCTATTTTCATACATGGGATTTTTTGCGCCAGAAACAGAAACAGGTGTGAAGCTGAAATTATCCTTGGGGAAAAGAGGATGACCGTAAACTTCAAATGGAAATTCTGTTCCTCGCCCTATACTTATTGTAGTCGCCTCGAATAAACACAAACTGGGATAAAGAGATATCGCCTCTTCTGATCTTAAGTTGGGTGAAGGAGGCGCCGGGAGGGCATATTTTATCTTATGTGTGTAATTCTTACATGGTACGACCCATAATTTGGATTTTATTTTTTCATCTAACCAACCTTCCCCATTTATCATCATGGCATACTCGCCAATGGTCATACCATACACGATAGGCACAGGATGTAATCCGATAAATGAGCGGAATTCCGGCTCTCGCACAGGTCCATCCACATAATGACCATTAGGATTAGGACGATCAAGAACCACTATTTGTTTATTACTTTCTGCACAGGCTTCCATGACGTAATGTAAAGTGGATATATATGTATAAAATCTTATGCCGACATCTTGAACGTCATAAATTACGATATCAATATCCTCCAATTGATCCCGTTGCGGCTTTTTGTTTTGACCGTAAAGTGAAACGATAGGCAAACCGGTTTTCTCATCCTTAACGGTATGTATTTTTTCACCGGCATCAGCATCTCCGCGAAATCCATGTTCTGGGGCAAATACTTTGACCACCTTTAAATTCAATGAAAGCAAGGTGTCCACTAGATGAACCTTGCCTACCATTGATGTCTGATTTCCAACGACTGCTATTCTCTTGCCTTTCAGTGAATCTAAAAATAAATGCAACCTGTCAATTCCCAAAACAGGCTTCTCCAGCGTATGATATACAGAAGTTTCCTCTCTTATATCTCCTTCCTTAGCGGGCACGCGATCTTCAATTACGTTTTGATCCTTCCTGACTGTGCTATTTCTGTAAGGAATCGAACATGACGGAATGAGCAGTATCAACAAAACATTTTTCAGGCATAAAAGCTTTGTGTACTTTAGTGCCGACAAAATAGGTGATTTGCCTTTCGAAAATTTCATATCCAGAAAGCTCCTTAGGAGTGAGATACAAAGTAAAAAAGTTTCGAGACCCATTGTCCGAATCTCAGTTGCAAGTATTGCACTTGCAATTGTTGTTAACTTAATAACTATTTCAGTTGTTACGGGTTTTCAAAAGGAAGTAACAAATAAAGTTTCAGGTTTTGGCTCGCATATCCTCATAATGGGTAGCGGTGAAAACAGCATATACGAATGTGAACCGATTCGCAAGGAACAATCCTTCATCAAAAAAATTATCCATGACCCGGAAATCAAATCCATCGCTCCAATTGCTTACAAACCGGTTCTGTTCCAGTCTGATAACACAAAACGCGTCATTCAAACAGGCAAGGGTGACACATCCTATGTGCAGAAAGAAATAATGGCTGCCATATTAAAAGGAGTGGACAGCACATACGACATGTCTTTTTTCTCTAAAACCCTAATTAGTGGTCGCCTACCCAAAATAGGAGGAAAACATATTTCTGAGGAACTCTTGCTATCCGAACAGATTGTTAAGGCCCTTAATCTTAAGCTCAATGACCGGGTACGGGCGTTCTTTGTTAAAAACCAACCAGTACAGCGCATGTTCAAATTGGTAGGTATATACCGTTCAGGACTGGAAGAGTTCGACCGAAAAACAGCCATAGTCGACATTCGTTTTGTGCAGCAATTGAGTGATTGGGGAATCCAAGCTAATATCAATGTAGAAGATACGTTAAGTCATGGAAAATTAATTATTAGAGCGCAGGCAAATGGAGGGAATGGCAATTTTAGATATGATTGGGGGAACGGATACGAGCCGTATGCAGGGTTTGTTTTTTGTCCAGTCGAAGATACCATTTTACGCGCTATCGTTTCAGATTATTCAAATGACATCCATGGAAGAGCGATTAAATCTTCTATTCCGGATACGGCATACCTTAACATCAAAATCTCAGGAAAGGCATCTTCAGAATGCATTTTTAAAACAAATGGGGAAGGCTATATTCAAAAGAGATTTTTAGATTATAAAGGAGAGCAATTCTCGATTGAGTCCGGGAGTAAATTACTTCACTTCCATTCCCGACCCGGCAAAGGAAGTTTCACCAATTACGTCGGAGGATTTGAAATAAATGTCAGAAATTGGGATCATCTGAACGAAGTCACGGAATCACTTAAAAGAACGGTGTCTTTTTTTCCTAACGAGTACAATGAGTCTCTTTCCGTGATTAATATCCAAGAAAATCAGCCGGACATTTTTGCGTGGCTCGGTTTTTTAGATATCAATGTGATTATTATTCTCTCACTTATGATTTTAATTGGCATAATTAACATGAGTTCAGCACTTTTAGTAATGATATTAATGAAAAGCAACTTTATCGGACTGATGAAAGCTATGGGAGCCACTAATTGGTCGATTCGAAAAATCTTTCTTAACCAAGCGGGATGGCTTATTGTTCGCGGAATGATCATCGGAAACGCAATTGGTCTGGGTTTGTGTATAATCCAAAAAAAATGGGGACTCATCAAACTTGATCCGGAAGTTTACTATTTGGACCAAGTTCCGGTCTCATTAAACTTAGCCTATGTTCTAATACTCAATGCTTGCACCCTAGTTGTATGTCTTGGCGCCCTTCTTATTCCAAGTGTAGCAGTAGCTAGAATGAATCCGGTTAAATCCATAAAATTCAATTAACCCCTCGCTCACAAATTCACCGCAGGGGATACACATCCTATCTAAAGAAAGAAACAGTTTTTAACAGAAGTGCTGAGATTAAAGTTGCTGAATAAATTTTATAACAGATTGGTTAAAAAATTCAGGTTGCTCTACATTCACGACATGTCCGCAATTTGGGACTACAATCAACGAGGACGATAAATGATTTTCTACCAATTTTGAGATGGAAGGCAAAAACATATGGTCTTCTTGTCCCATAATATACAATGTTGGCTTACCAGTGTCTTTAATTCGGAATAATTTTAGTAACGCATTCACCTGTGAAACAAGTGCAAACCATCGAATAAATTCTTTCTGATAGAGCCTTTTAGCTTCATTGATGAAGAGAATTCTGGATTCTCTATGGTTTTTTTTTGGCATAATCACCCAGGCCAAAAACCGATACATCACCAAATAGGGAATGATTGATTTTGTCATGCTCCCCAAACGCATCAGAACTTGACCCTTCGTATTAATTTTCATCACTGCTCCACCCAAAATCATACTTTTAGTTCGATAAGGATAGCGTTCAGTAATCTCCCTTATGATAATTGTTCCCAGTGAGATACCAACGAAATGTACACTGTCCAAATTCAAATAATCCAATACTTCTATGATGTCATCTCCAATGCTGTCAAACGAATAGCATTTGAAGCTATCATAGGAAGGTCTCTTCGATTTTCCATGTCCTCTCAAGTCAATTAAGAGCACATTAAATTCCTTTTTGAATGGTTTGATCTGTTGATACCATATAGCACTGCTACCCCCCGCACCATGAATAAATACAACCCATTCATTTGAGGTTGGATGTTCATGTTTAAGGTAATGTAGCATAGAGTATTAATGAAAAGTATCCATCATTCAACTGATCCGACAGTTGTTAAAGATACTCCATTTATTTGATTAAATCTACTAGTAGTTACCGGCGAATCATCTCCTTCGAATCGAAATCGAAAACCAAAGGTGTTTTTGAATAAATCGTGAGAAACAATTACTTGTAATTAGACAGAGAATTCAATGGCACGCCTTGGATGTTGGACAACAAGCATGTATCTTTGAAGAAAAAAATGGCGCTTATCAAATCTTGCAACGGGTATCATCCACAATTTGGTAACGATTGCTGGTTTGCCGACAACGGAACGATTGTCGGAGATGTAATCATGGGAGATCAGTGCTCGGTTTGGTTTAATGCAGTTGTCCGGGGAGATGTTAATTCCATTAGGATAGGCAACAAAGTGAATATTCAGGACGGAGCCGTGATCCATTGCACATATAACAAGACGAAAGTTGTACTCGGAAACAATGTTTCTGTGGGACACAACGCTATTATACACGGATGCATCATAGAAGATAACGTATTAGTTGGTATGGGTGCTATTGTAATGGATAACTGCTACATCGAAGCGAATTGCATCATTGCCGCAGGTGCTGTTCTTTTAGAAGGAACCCGTGTTGAATCATGGAGTATTTATGCAGGTATTCCTGCAAAAAAAGTAAAAACCTTGTCGGCTGAGTTATTTGCAGGAGAAGTACAGCGAATTGCGAACAATTACGTTATGTATTCCGGTTGGTTTAAAGAATAAATCATTCTCAGGTCTTTGCCGGCAAGGAGATTCTAAAAGTTGTACCTACATCGGGTTCAGATGATAGCACGAAGACCTTACCATGGTGATATTCCTTTACAATTCTGCGGACCAGAGATAGACCTAAGCCCCAACCTCGCTGTTTAGTAGAAAAACCCGGCTGAAAAATCGTCTTTAATTGCTTTGAGGATATTCCTTTTCCTGTATCACTTATATCGATATGAACCCAAGCCGGCACTATCTGAACCGCTACATCCAGTCGACCCCTACCTTCCATAGCATCAACAGCGTTTTTGACTATATTCTCAATTACCCATTCCATGAGTGGTGGATTATGCGGTACTGTTATATTCGTATTACAATTTAACATAATCTGAACCTTGTCAGAAATTCGCGGTTTTAGGTAATCCAAAACGTGCCGAATAGTCTGACAAAGATCGGTTTCTATGAGTTTTCCGCCGGAACCAATCTTAGAAAACCGATCAGTGATAACCTCCAGACGATCTACATCCTTTTGCATTTCATTGGTAATCATTGGATCCATTCCACGGTTTTCAATTAGTTGAATCCAAGCCATAAGAGATGAAAGCGGTGTACCCAACTGATGCGCCGTTTCTTTGGCCATACCGGCCCACACCTGATTCTGCTCAGCCTTCCTGAAGGTACTGAATATAAGATAACCGATGAAGACAAAGAGCCCGATAATGAAGAAAACGATATATGGAAAATAGCGTAACTGCTTTAGCTCTTTGCTATTGTCAAAATAGAGTATACTCCTTTGACCATTCTGATAATCAATGATTAATGGTTCATTTTGAATTTTGAGTTCCTTAATCGTTTGTTTGATCTGATCCTTCCCGAGTTTTTCCGAAGGCAGATTGCTTCCTATTATACTATCATTTGCCATGTCCATTAATAGCACCGGAACCAAGCCCTCATTATTGATTAGTTCTTCATTAAACGACTTGAGCAATGAATCCCGTTCTTTTTCAAGACGGATGATTTCCCTCGAATCATTATAGACATAGGTCATAAACAGTCCATGATACACCTCTACCGTAAACGATGGATTCGTTTTTTGCCAGGCATTAGCCAATGAACGCAATGAATCATCAAATAATCTAATGATTTCCGTATTGTTAAGTTTAGGAAACCGGAGCCGAAGATCGCTTGTATCAAATCCTAAGTTAATGTATCCGGAAACAGTTCGGTTGTTATCAAATAGGATCACCGGTATATCTTTATTTTCCCTGATTATTTTGAGTGGAAAGGTGTAATCCGGAACTTGATCTACCGGTATTTCCTTGGAAACTTCCTTAGTAGCATCAATCCAAAGACTCATTTCACGAAGTTCCTTGTTACGAAGTTTAGTAAAGGTACGATCGGTCAGTTTTACAAGTTCCAGTTTTTTCTTGATTGCATCCGCCCATTGTACCACACGATTTCGTTCGCGATCGCTCACTTTTGTAACGATCGAATTGGAAATAAACAATGAGACACCCACAAGGATGAGTGCAATAGCAATCAAACCGATCTTCCACTTTTGCTTGCTCGAATAGAGATTCATTGTTACTACGAATGTAACGAGAATTTAATGTATTGATTGTTTTTGAATATCAGAATACCAGTATACTTCGTAAAGCTATGTGGTACCTTAGATACATCCACTCTTAGTGAGTAACAGTTTGGAGCGTGAGCAAAGGGTTTAGGAATAGAGAGATTAAGGCTCGGCACACCATTCTAACACTCCCGGCAAAAATCAGTAGCGAGAGTGAGGGACGAGCTTCAAGCGGATACCTTGTTGGAACTAGGGGGATGAAGGAGCTGGGACTAACGACGCAGGATGAACAGGCCAAGCGTACTAGTAAACTGCCGCATTGCTGAATTCTGAAGCAACAGCTAAGGAACGCTAAAAAGAAGTAGCCCACCTCTCGGTGGGACTTGTATATGCTTGTTTTTCTGCGGCTATTTTCCGCTGGCTATAGAAGTGTGAAGCCAAGGAGAAAGACCGTTTTACCTGATCTAACCAAAGATTAAAACCCAATCGATTGTTTTTTTACACTATCATTGTGATTATCGTGTTCGAAGTTAAAAATCTCCGCAAGCGACATTGGTTCTGTGGTTTGATTTTCAATACCCAACGATGACAACAGGCGGTTTGACTTTTCTACATTCAGTGGGCCAAATTCATATCTGAAGACTAATCTGCCCTTGCGTAACATCGCTTCATCAATTTTGGAAAGTTCACAGTTGAAGGTGCAGATAATCTTCAGTTTTAATGCATCACCTAAAAGGCCATCTCCAAGGTTGAGCAAATTAGCAATACCTGTGTCAGATTGTTGTTGCATACGTGAACGCAAGAGTTCCTCACAATCTTCCAAAATAATGGCGCTTTCCTCAAATGAACTTATAAAATCTATAAAATCTGGATCACTAAAATGAGAAAACAAACTGTTTGGGATATAAATGAATCGACATTTGCTCGAATTTATTAAATTCCTGATATAACTAGTTTTACCCGAACCAGGTATTCCATGAAACAACACAATGCCATTGGAATTAGAGTTGTCAAAAAACGAAATAAGTTTATTATGAATAGCACCAAGGTCATCATTGTAATAGTCGGATACCTTTACTACCGTTTCCTTTATTTTAAAAGCTCCCAATTTAAAAGCATCTCCTAATTGACCTTTCTTGATCATAAAGAATCGCCCTTTGTCTTGGTCTTTGATGGCCGAATTCTCAATAGCTGATTTCAATTCATTCAGTTCTTCATCAGAAATACGATCATCGTAATAAAATGTGGTATACTTTGTTTCATTTTCTATAATGAGGCCATCTTTTAATACAGCCAACAACTGAAAGTTTTCATAGTGCCCGTAAATTCGAGGCCCTTCACCGAATCGTCCGTTTTGGATAAAGTTCAATGTCGTATCCGGATAATTCTTGGCTAGTACTTTTTTAAGTTCTTCCGTTTCAATTTGGCATTCGAAGACCTTTGTGCTGGGTACTCTATTAAAGAGAAATGTAAAATATTTCGATGGGAATGAGGCATGAAGCCCCATGATTTTGTAAAGATTTTTGTGCTGCATGTGTTAAAGTTAGGCAGAAAAGTGGCATTGTAATTCCCTTTAAATAAGTTTGTTTGGGGAGTTTTGATATGCACTCAATTTCATTTAGGAACTGAACGTATGTGGAAGCCGAATTTAGTAGTATATTGCGTATTGAATGAAACAATACCTAATTTTAGCGGAAACCGAAGAGACCGGCTATTTTGTGGAGATAGTTGATAATTTGGAATTAGCCCTGTCACGTGAAAAGCTCTTTTTTGAATTGGCATTTAATCCTCCTACAGATTACAAGAGAATGAGAGCGGAGTTTAAACCTTTGGGAACATACTCAATTAATACAGAAAATGCTATTACTAAAGATGCGCTGAGTGGAACTTCCAACGGGGTTTCCGCGACTTATGTGCTGGAGATTGATGAGACCTTTAGTTTGAAGGAGTTTGGTAAGTAGAGAAATTAAATAACAAGCTTTTCATGTTATACTAGGTATGAGTAATCTTTAAGAGTGCATAATTTGACAGGTTCTTTATTTTAACACTTTCATGGAAGAAGATTTCACCGTAATGTTACCTAAGGTATTGGGAGGATTTTACATCCGCTCAGTAGAACTTACTGAATTAAAAAAAATCATTGTTGTCCGATAAAAACTTTGGGTAGACTCAAAAAACAAGATGCCAAGTAGATTTCATGCAAATTTTTGAAAATGGGGCTTGTTTTTGAAATTCCAATCGCTAATCAACCTTATGCAGGATTAACGACTCGATTTGAGAAGTGAGGGAGAAGAAAATTTCGAATCGTAAAACAAAACCAAAAAGCGCTTGTCGTTTGGAAACGCTATGTTTCCACTCTTTTTGAGTTTTGATCGATGAGAAATTTTCTCCGAACGGCTAAATCGAGTCTTGATTTTTTGTTTCTTTTGTATCAAGACACCGCGAAGCAGCCACGAAGTGAAAAGAAAAAGGTCATTTTTACCGGACAATAGTGAAAAAAATCAAGCTTATTTCTCTAAATCAGGTTAAAAAACTCTATGTGCATGGTGTAGGGCACAGTGACCATTCGGAAACAGAACTCACCAGAGAAAGTATATCCATTTCAAGCCTTGGCTCCTTTATAGAAGATCTGGAAAATGAAATCTACCCGAAGGAAATTTTAAGCCTTGACATCGATTTTATAAATGGAAATAAAATCCACTTCAACACCGGAGAAGTTTCCTTACTAATCAAGGATCCTGATGAACTGGAAAATTTTGTGACCAGTCTTTTGAAAGTTCACAAGTTTAAAGACACTGACATACTCGCTAAACTAAAAGAATGGGAAAACAACTATTTCACTGTTCGGATCATAACCAAAAGTTGGGGACAAAAGTGTCTATTCTACTCATAACAAACTCTCGCTTCTTTACCATCCTTTTTTGCCAAAGCAGTGCTTCGACTATGCTCAGCACCCACTTGATTATATGTTTTCCTCACATTTCTATGGGCGTTTCCTTTGGATCAGTCAGTTTTTTCGCTGCGTGCTTTTGTTCTTTTTGCTCTAGTTTACACTGTCGCGAACCGCACCTCCGCTCAAAACTTCCTTAACGCTGTATGAAAGTTGTTTATAGAAAATTGGTTGTTTTCTTTTTCAGAGACTATTCTATCAAACAACTTATTGACTTAATCCGGAACTCCCATTATTTTAGAGGGATTTAAATGAAAAAAGCCCTCTCTTCGAAGGCTTTTAAGTTGACCCACTAGGGCTCGAACCTAGACTCTTCTGAACCAAAATCAGACGTGTTGCCAGTTACACCATGGGTCAAAATCAGGGACAAATTTAGAATAAAATAAAATAACATGAATAAATTGGATAGAATTAACCGAAATTTTTCAAGCGAATGTTACATTTTACAAATTTGTTTGTCGATAACTAGCTTCTAAGGAAGAATAAAGGTCTTTTTTTATACTTAAATTCGCAACACCTCAAAAAAGACTTGTTTTGAGGTTACTAAAATTTTGACAATGAGTTACACTAAGTGGAATACCTATTTGGGTTGGTTGATTTTTTTGATTGCAACTGCTGTTTATTTTATTACTATTGAGGACACCGTAAGTTTATGGGATTGTGGTGAGTATATAACGGCTGCCTATAAATTGGAGGTAGGTCATCCCCCAGGTGCACCTCTATTCATGGTCTTGGGAAGATTATTCTCTTTCTTTGCCGAACCTGAAAATGTAGCAGTGTGGATTAACCGATTGTCGGCAATTTCAAGTTCCCTGACTATTTTGTTCCTGTTTTGGTCGTTGACATTGTTGATCAAGAAAATGATACTTAAAGACAAAAAGGAGTTGAGTTGCGCTGATCAAGTAATCATTTTTGTTTCTGCTGCAATAGGTTCACTGGCTTACACCTTCTCTGATTCATTCTGGTTCTCTGCCGTTGAAGGAGAGGTTTATGCTATGGCTTCACTTTTTACAGCCGGCATCTTCTGGGCTATCCTCAAATGGGATGAAGAAATGATGCAAATACAGGATGGCTCATTGTCTTCGGAAATAGCGCCAAACCGTTGGATTCTTCTCATTATGTTCCTGTTAGGCCTGGCTATTGGTGTTCATCTTTTGGGAATCCTTGTGGTACCGGCAATCGGTTTTATGATCTATTTTCGCTACTGGAAGAATGCTACTCTTAAAGGAGTTTTGATAACCGGATTAGTATCCATATTTGTTCTTGGATTCATTCAGGAAGGTGTCATTCCGGGTTCTATTTCTCTGGCTTCTGCATTTGAAGTAGCATTTGTAAATTCTTTGGGCTTGCCTTTCTTTTCCGGTACGATCTTCTTTTTCGGGCTTCTAACGGCAGGTTGTATATGGGCCTTACGCTATACCCGAAATAACAACAAAACGATCCTGTATAATGCCGTTATGGGATTGATTTTATTGCTTATCGGTTATGGCTCGTTTGCCGTGATAGTTATCAGATCTAATGCCAATACACCACTGGATGAAAATGACCCTGAGAACCTTGTCACATTGCATTCTTATCTAAAGCGTGAGCAGTATGGTACCTCACCACTGCTCTTTGGTCCATATTGGAATTCGATAGAAAACGATCCCTCTCTTTATGATAGCCGTTCGCCCTTCTACCTTCGCCGTTTCGTCGTAACGAAAGGCGATCAGGTACTTAAAGCATTCCAAAACGAAGACGCTGCAAAGAAATATGCTTTAGAAAACACTGCTTCATATGAGGAAAAATATTTTGAATCCAATGAACAAGATCGTTTAAATTCAGTTCCGACGTATGCGCAAACTGCCTTCTTCCCCAGAATGTATTCCGATCAGTCGCCTCAGCACATTGAAGGTTATAAGAAATGGTCCGGCTACGACCCCAATGATGGAACGCCTTCCGATAAAGGTAAGGATGGATTGCGATTGCCGACGTTTAGTGAGAACATGACCTATTTCTTTCGCTATCAGTGCAACTGGATGTATTGGCGTTATTTCATGTGGAATTTTGCCGGACGTCAGAATGATATTCAGGGACATGGTGACGCAATTCGTGGCAACTGGATTTCGGGTTTCAGTGCCGTTGACAATGCCCGTTTGGGAGATCAAGAGAAAGCGCCCTATTTTACAAGTCAAAACCCTGCAAACAATAGATTCTTTTTCCTTCCATTAATCTTTGGAGTGATCGGTATAATCTTCCATTTCTGGAGAGCGCCAAAAGATGCATTTGTATTGTTCTTAGCGTTTTTATTTACGGGACTGGCAATCGTTATTTACCTCAATCAAAAACCAATCGAACCCCGAGAGCGTGATTATGCCTATGCCGGTTCGTTCTACTTTTTTGCTTTCTGGATAGGTATCGGAGTTTATGCATTATATGAGGCTTTTTTGCGTTTTTCGAAAGCTGATTTTATAAAAGCATTAATGACCGCGGGGGGAGGTTTATTCCTTTTTGGAGTGCTAGATATGAACAGTGAACTAAGTATGCCTAGTGCGATGTCATGGTTAATCATTGCCTCTGTTTCGTTGGCGTTGATTGGTTTAATGATGTTATTGAGAAACGTGATGAAGAAAGAAATGCAGGGAGCGGTAGTTGCCGGAATTCTCGGATTTTCCGCCCCGTTAATTATGGGAATGCAAGGTTGGGATGATCACGACCGCAGTTTAAAGACCTCGGCTGATGATCTAGCCATAAATTACCTCGAATCGTGCAGTAAAAACGGCATTATTTTCACAAATGGTGATAATGATACATTCCCTCTTTGGTATATGCAAGAAGTAGAAGGAAAGCGGACCGACGTTCGCGTTTGTAACTTATCATTAATGCAGACAGACTGGTACACCGATCAGATGAAAATGCGCGCTTATGAGTCTGATCCTCTGCCTATAAAATTCCGTGAAGATCAAATTCTGATGTACGCCGGAAACACAGATCAGGTCTTGTTCTCCAACTTATTCGAGATGTTTTACCTCAATGCCAATGAAAAGACACTCAAAGAGGTGATCAACATGCGTTTAAAGCATAACCGCAAAGCAGCTGAAGAAGCTACACTTCAATTCAATACGCAGGCCTTGCAGCTCTCTAATGGATTTTCATCGACACAACCGAATGTCATGTCGCGCATTCAAGAGTTGAAGATTGCTTTAACAACGAACAATTCAACTAACCTAACAGATGTCATCTACTCAAAATACCGCGCGTCGTTGGAATTACTCAACGCTCTTCAAAACGGAATGATTACCCTACCGGAAGGTCAGCCTCAGGTTTTCCAGGACATGGTAATGAATTATGATAAGAGCTGGGATTACACAGATCTGAAAGATGCCATGGATTTTGTTAGAAATGATGAACATCTGGTCATTTATTCGGGACAACGAAAAGTTCGTCTTTTCCCTAGTAAAGGCTTTACACTTGGTGTTAATGTATCAAACGCCATAAAATCAGGAATAATCAAAGCAAAAGATGCAGGGAAATGTCTTCGGGAACTGCGATTTAACTTTGACGCGAGGGGACTAACACGTGAACAGGTAATGATGCTTGATATCCTGGCAAACAATGATTGGAAACGTGGCATTTATTTCTCTAGTCCCGGCGGATCGGATGTCTCTATTGCACTATATACAAAAGGATATGTGAAACAGAATGGGATGGCCTTTGAATTGAGTCCAATCGATGATATGAGTATACGTTATTCAGAGTCTATGTACCCGAACCTAATGACAAAATATGCTTACGGAGCGATGAGCAATCCCGACGTATTAACAGATTACTATACTCGTCGACATACTGCGCAATATCGTCTGCATTTTACATCCTTAGCAGATGACTTACTTGCCAAAGCAGATCAGGCAGATAGTGAAATTGAATTTAGTCAATCGAACATCAAACGCCTTAAAAGCACCGGGGTAAGTGCTCAGGCAAAACAACTGGAAGCATCACTTAACCAACTTGATAAACAAAGTAAAACATACCGTGAAAAAGCAAGGAAACTCATTCATCGCTCATTGCAAGTAATGCCCGCTGAAGTGGTAATTGACTGTGGGGAGCCTTCGCAGGGCGGGCGTGAAAAATACAGCAATCAAGGGGTTGAATTTAGCGCGTACTCTGATGGGATTCTACACGATTATGTCGGAATTCTTTACCGATCAGGAGATATTCAAGGGGCTGAAAAGTTAGGAAACACAGTTGCAGACCAACTAGAATCTATCTTCACTTATTTTGTAGAGAGCGACTCCTATTTTGCTGCGAATCCTGAAAACTCAGGGGATTTATATGCGGCACTCGATGCCTATTTTAAAATGTACACCTATGCCTCAGACCCTTCAGACGGGAACAAAAACGGCGCATTTGCGAAACGATTGTCCAACAAAATCGAAGAGCTCTATAAAAATGACTTTCCAAAGATGTATAATGAAATGGAGGAAAAGGCTAATGCAAACGGAGAAAGTACACGCCGCGGAGCGAAAGCCGGACGTTATGCTTCCATGTTATTCCAACTGCAGGATTACCTGGAAGCCATCGGAGTTCATTTTGGTTACCTTCAAGGAAAATCGGTTCCGAAACAAGAAGATATGAGCCCAATGGAAGTTGAAAGCTTATTACAACAAGTTCCTATCGGAGATTCAGTAAAACAGTAGGAAACGATTAATGACTTTTTTCAGAGCGCCAAATTTCCTATCTGTCATTTTCAGGCATTGGATATGGCAACTTGATGCATCAGAATCAGAAGGAGCAATTTATCTAACATTTGACGATGGTCCAACTCCGGAAATAACTCCATGGATCTTAGATTACTTGAAGGAGCATAACATTAAAGCCAACTTCTTTTGCGTAGGACAAAATGTGCAAAAAAACAGAGAGATCTATCAGCGAATCCTGTCAGAAGGACATGTGGTTGGCAATCACACAATGCATCATGAAAGAGGCACGAGAACGAAAATGACGACCTATATTCAATCCGTAGAGGATGCCTCAACGGAAATTACCAGTAAGCTGTTCCGTCCGCCCTATGGACGTTTAACCTGGCGACAATCACAACTTATTCGAAAGAAATATAAAATTATTATGTGGAGCTGGCTTTCACACGATTTTGACCAAACTATTCCGGTGGATCGAATTTTGGCCAAAGCCAAAAAGGAACTTCGATCGAGAGACATCGTGGTATTTCACGACAATGTCAAATCGTCGGACAGAATAAAACAGATTTTACCGGAATTTATTCAGATAATTCAAACCAAAAATTTGAACCCCTCCCTAATCAAATTTTGATTGTCTACGTTTAAATATCGGCACAGAAGAGCAGGGTTCACCATACATAATACCATTAGCAATCGGTTGAATTCGTTTAATTAATTCACTCATAGCAAACTCTGGAGCAGCAATATCTGAGCATCCTTTTATAATTATCCGTCCCTCAATTAATTCAGATAAGTTCAACTGCTCAATATTTTGTTTGATTAGCATTCTTTCAAGTTCCACTCGTGAACCTATCTGATAAAATGAAGCTACTCGTGTAAGTTGCGAAGCCACCAACATAAACGCCCAAGTAGGTATGATCGCATCTGCACTAGAAAACACACATACTGCCTTGCCATTATACTGCTGCCAATGGTGTTCCCTTACCCATGTGCGGAATTCCTTTTCCTTCAGAATCAATCCTTGCCAAAGTGCACAAGCGATGTCGATCTCGCAGATCTCTAAGGAGGGTTTAAATTGAGCAAGATCTAATTGAATTAATCCGCTTTCCTCTACCCGATTTCTAATTTCTTCCATATACTGAATTAATTTATAATTCTACTAACCACTATTTCTATACATTACGCTAAACAAATCACATTAAACGAAATTACAATTCCATTTCTTTTCCGCGGTATAAACTTTAATCATCATTTGCAATACCTACTTTAAACGGCTCAGTGTTTCCCGTACAATATTTACTTGTATTGTTTTTTAAAGTCCTCAGTAAAAAAACTCACATCAATGAAATCAAGTTATTTGAGCAAAGCATTGTCCGTCTTACTAAATATATTTTGCAATTTATTATTTTCTATTTATTATGAGTTTACCGAGACAAAAAGACAATGCATAGCAACAAAGTGATAATGACAAATAACTTACGTTTTTCAGTTTAATAATACTTCGTTTGCCGATTACTTTCCGATACAGAAACGAGCAAAAATGTTTCCTAGAAGGTCATCAGTTGATATATCACCTGTAATAGTCCCAAGATGATACATAGCTTGACGGATATCCATCGCGACAAAATCTGCGGAAACTCCGGATAAAAGTCCCTGAAGAGCTTGTTCAAGATCAGATTGGGTTCTTACGAGCGCCTCGAAATGACGAGCATTGGAAATAATCGTTTCGTCAGTCATGCTATAATTACCCACCACTTCGTGTACCAAACGTGATTTGAGCTCTTCTATTCCATATCCTTCCCTTGCACTAATATAAAGATCAGCCATCCGAGTCTCCGAAACGCGCGTGATTAAATCCGATTTATTAGCTACAACCAAAACACATTTGTCTGAATAACTGCTACGAATACGTTCAGCCCATTCTGCTGTTCTTTTTAGTGCGCCCATATTTTCTGCCCCTTCCAGGCACAAAACAACCTTTGCCTGACGGATTTTTTCCTTAGAACGCTCGATGCCCAGGGCTTCGATCTCTTCAGCTTCATCACGTATACCCGCCGTGTCTATCAATCGAAAAAGAATACCATCCAGATTAAGTGTTTCTTCTATTACATCTCTGGTGGTACCGGCTATGTTACTGACAATAGCACGCTCTTCACCCAACAACCGATTCAACAACGTACTTTTTCCCGTGTTCGGAGCACCAACAATAGCTACCGGAACGCCGTTCTTTATTGCATTCCCGAGCTCAAAGGAATTGGCAAGCCTTGAAACATAGGCAATCACGTCACTCACTAGCGAGGTAAGTTCTGACCGGTCCGCAAACTCGACATCTTCTTCGGCAAAATCGAGTTCAAGCTCAACAAGAGAAGCAAAATGGATCAGTTTTTCTCTAAGGTTTTTCAATTCTGACGAGAATCCACCTCGCAATTGATTCATCGCCACATCGTGTGCGTAGCGCGTTTGAGAAGCGATCAAGTCAGCAACAGCCTCAGCCTGAGATAAATCCATTTTCCCATTCATGAAAGCACGCATAGTAAATTCACCGGGTATGGCCGTACGGCACCCCTTCGCACACAACAACCGAAGTATCTGCTGTTGAATGAAAGTGGACGCATGACAAGAAATCTCAATGCTTTCCTCACCGGTAAAGCTTTTTCCGGATTGAAATACCGCAACAAGTACCTCATCAATTAATGCTCCCTGCAAATCCCTCAAGGTACCAAAATGCAGTGTATGCGAAGTGGCATCTGTCAAATCCTTAGAAAACAAACCACTCAAAACAGACAACGACTGAGGTCCTGAAACGCGAATTATAGTAATCGCACCAACGCCATTTGGTGTTGCCAAGGCGCAAATTGTATCCGTTTTGAAATCGGTGTAAGTCATTTTTCAAAGGTACAGTGATGATGGTCTAAAAAGCTATTGTTAACATTTAATTAATATTCAATTAATAATTCATTAAATAAAGTGAGCGTAAAGAACCGTACATTCAAAAGAAAAAAAGCATGAACAGATTTCTTTTCCTTTCTACATTCATTATCGCAGTATCCTGTTCAGTTACCCGAAATATTTCAACTGAAGGATTTTCAATTGAAGGAAATATGGTTTCCTACAAGGGTGTCCCAATGGCCCAACTGGTAGGAGTAGAGTTCGCACTGGATGATGGAAAATTCGTGCGTGAACTCACCTTCAAATTAAAAGAAGGCTCTGAAAACAGCGTAATCAATAACCTTATCGTTTTTCTTCATGAAAAACATCCTGATTATGAGATCGAGGTGGAGATCGATGTGGAGCATTACAATGACTTCAAAAAATAATAAAAGAATCCCAGCAAACCTAATGTTGCGCCTTTGAACAAAATTCAAAAATAGCCTTGATTATTAGACCATATAAGCAATCATTTCCGCCTAGTTATTGCCTCATCAAATTATTAAGCTAACCATCGATCACTTCATCAAAAATCCCAATTTTTGAATATTTAGGTTGACCCAATATACCATACTGACCTTTAGTCCAAAAACTGGAATTAAGCCCATTGAATTCCAACGCTAATTCTACTTTATTCTTCAAAATAAAATACCTCTTCCTATATTTTCCTATTTGGGATTTTTTGACATTACGTTTTCACTACTCAAGACAACATTATCTTTATGTTAATATTTTAAGACTATGACTTTCTCCTAATACGAATGCAATAGATTTGATAAAAAATCCATAATAATTATGACTTCTGGTCTCTTAAAATTCTTTTTACCTAAAGACAGAGTATTTTACACTCTATTTGAAAACGCGAGTGCTAACTTGGAAACACTTGGAGCTAAGCTAGTTCAAATGGTCAACGAAGCAGACTACAACAAACGTGCAACAATTATCAAAGCAATGGAAGACCTTGAGCATCAAAACGATCTTCTGACACACAATATTTTTCTTGAATTAGGCAAGAACTTCATCACCCCTTTTGATCGCGAAGACATACATAGCCTTGCTTCTGCCCTGGATGATATCGCTGATTATATTTATGCCTCAGCCAAAAAAATCAACTTTTACAAAATTGATCCCACTACAGATTCGGGAATTCAAAAAACTGCTGACGCCATTCAACAAGCTGTTCTAGCGGTAAAAAGCGCCGTACTTGAATTACGAAATCTAAAAAACACTCAAAAAATCGTTGAATGCGTGATTAAAATTAATAGCATAGAGAATACCGCTGATGAAATCTTCGACCTGAGTATTGAGAAATTGTTTGATTCTAACGCTGATGCTAAAGAGCTAATCAAAAAACGAGAGATTTACCAAACAATGGAAACAGTTACTGACAAATGTGAAGATGCCGGTAATGTTATCGAGTCTATTGTAGTGAAATACGCTTAAATTCTAAATTTAAAAAGAACTCGTATGTTATCCTTACTCATTGTCATTATCGTCATCGCACTGTTATTTGACTTGGTTAATGGTTTTCATGATGCTGCGAATTCAATTGCTACTGTGGTTTCCACGAAAGTACTTACTCCTTTTCAGGCGGTTGTCTGGGCAGCTCTTTTCAATTTTTTGGCTTTTTGGGTATTCGATATGAGTGTCGGAAACACAGTCGCTAAAACGGTAGATAACTCCGTTATTGATCTGTGGGTAATCCTGGCAGGATTACTAGCCGCCACGGCATGGAACCTACTGACCTGGTGGCTAGGTTTACCCTCATCATCCTCGCATACTCTGATTGGCGGTTTTGCTGGGGCAGCCATTGCACACGCCGGATTCAACGTGTTGAAATGGGAAGAAATCATTAAACCGATCCTCTTTATCTTCCTAGCTCCCTTTATAGGCGGAATCATTGCCTTCATCATTGCATTGGTAACTATACAGCGCGCCTTCATCAAAAAGATTGGTTTTTCGATACTTCTTTCTTTCATTACGGTTTATGCATCCTGGTATTATAAAGACTTTATCGATCTCAAACCAATTATGATTTGGATTATTGGTGTGACCCTAGGCATATTCCTCCTTGTATATATCGGTTATCAGCTTTTCTATGGAAAAAGACAAACAGCAGTGAAGGAATCTACTATGTACAAGCGACTTCAGCTACTTTCCTCAGCAGCGTTTTCTCTTGGTCATGGAGGAGCAGATTCGCAGAAAGTCATGGGAATCATCTGTGCAGCTCTTATTGTGTTTGCCAATGGTGTGCGAGACGGAAGTACCGATGTGAAAGAAGTGCCCAGAGCTCTTAAATGTTCTGAGATTATTCAAATCAAATACCATGACGAGGAAGGCAAGATCAAGAAGTTTAAACCGAGCCTTATCGAAAATGCTGGTCACGTTTACTATACCGACGGTAAAAACATTATGGATGGAGAAACCAACGATAAGATTTATGACGACAAGAAGTTAGTCAAGGAAACGGATCTGAATGCACCTTTCTTCGTTATGCTAAAGACAGAAAAGATCAAACCGGATGATTTTGACAAAGCAGTGAAGACCTTAAAACCATTACTCGTTTACACGAAGAAAAAAGAAATTCATGATCTTGAAACGAATGCTTTAATCTTTGATGGCAAAACACTTGACACGACCTATCGCTACGCCGGTTTTTTCAAGAAATATGTGGACAATACATCGCTTGAACTATTAAAGGACCACAAAATTGAAACTAAGGTTAATAACGACTCCATGCCCTGGTGGATTGCCTTCGCATGTTACCTGATGATTGGACTGGGAACGCTAATGGGCGGTTGGAAGATTGTGAAAACCATGGGAACGAAGATTACTAAAGTAACTCCACTTGAAGGGGTATGCGCTGAAACTGCCGGTGCCCTTACACTCTTCACCGTATCTCAATTCGGTATACCGGTATCAACAACTCATACGATTACAGGCTCAATTATTGGAGTAGGTGCAACGAAGCGTTTGAGTGCTGTACGTTGGGGTGTGACGGTGAACCTTCTGTGGGCCTGGATACTTACTATTCCTGTCAGCGCAATTTTAGCAGCGATTTTTTATTACGTCATTAAGTTGTTTAATTGACTTGTCAGTACATTTTTTTATTCTGATTCTCAATTGCCTTGTTGCATGATAACGAAGTTATAATTCCTCTAGTTAAAACGAGAGTTTACCCAGGAACTGCTTTAACAAGGTCTTCGAAGTAAATAAGGATAACGAGAAATAATTAGAATGAGAGACATTGAAAAGACAAATGACATATATCTTCTCATAGAACACTTTTATGAAAAACTTGTGTCAGACGATATGATCGGGCACTTTTTTCAAGCACTTGACCTTTCAAAACACATACCTCGAGTCGCCGAATTTTGGGCTTTTATTTTGATTGATCAACCCGGATATTCGGGAAATATGATCCAAGTACATGCCAAACTTCAGTTAACAGAATCTCATTTTGAACGTTGGTTGTTGCTCTTTCATGAAACCATAGATGCACATTTTCAAGGAGAAAAGGCTTCACTGGCAAAAGAACGATCTACGCTCATCGCATGGACAATGAAGTCGAAGCTCTAAAAACTACATACTTCCTATTTTACTTTCATTCATCGATGAAAGAATTTACGGATAAAAAGGCAATTAGTTAAAAATGAATGTGTTCTGACCTAATATCCAGTGCCAGAAATTGTTTGGCTTGCTCATCGAACACATCCCTGTTTTCCGAAGTCAGAAATCGTATCGTTCCCTTTTTTGAGCACCTTGAATCCAATTCCGGATGTCGGCGCAGATAATCTTCTAAACGATCCGCCACGAGAGCACCTTGCGTGATGAGATTAATCTTATCACTCAAAAATGTACGAATGTAATCCGCGACCAACGGATAATGCGTACAGGCCAAAACTAACGTATCAATTTGTGGGTCTTCTTTCAGAATTGCCTCGACATCCTCATAAATAAATAATTTTCCTGCATCGCTGTTTTGATAATTATTCTCAATAATAGGCACCCACATCGGACAAGCGCGCTGCACAACACGACAATCAGGAGCAAACTTAGCTAACTCTATCTTATAGGATTCAGAACGCACCGTTCCCTCGGTAGCCAAAATACCAATATGACGTGTCTGTGACAACTGACCGATAAGCTCGGTACTAGGTCTAATTACACCCAGAACTCTCTTATCTGGTGCTAAAATAGGAAGATCATGCTGTTGAATCGTTCTTAGGGCTTTTGCTGAAGCCGTATTGCAGGCGAGAATAACAAGATGACATCCACGATTAAATAATTCCTGAACCGCCTGAAGAGTAAACTCGTAAACCACATCGAATGAACGACTTCCGTATGGAGAGCGTGCATTGTCACCAAGATAAATGTAATCGTATTGTGGCAAACGAGTAGTCAACTCCTTTAACACAGTCAATCCACCATATCCAGAATCAAAAACACCAATGGGCCCCATTTCCTCCATCATTATTCAAAGCTACAAAAAAGGGTGACCAAATTGGTCACCCTGTGCTTTCTATCGTTGTAAAGTTACTTAATCAGTGACTCAGCATCCAAACGCAATAATTCTGTAAGCACCTCAGGTGTAATATCCATTCCGCCTTTAGAATACAACGCCGTTGACTCATCGATTACATAATTGAGCTTTTTTCGTTCAGAAATAATCTCAACAGCTTTCTGAACGCGCTCGAGTATTGGCTTATTAAGTTCCTGAGAAAGGATTTGCATTTCCTGATTCAGTGACTGCTCCCGTTCCTGAATGTTCTGTTGCTTTTTCATCAACTTATCTTCCTCTATTTTAATTTGAGCCTGAATCATATTGGGACGATCCTTTTCATATTTCGCATACGACGAATTCAAATCAGCTTCCATCTCCTTCAATTCTTTGAGGCCATTTGCCTCAAAATCCTTCAATTTAGTTAATGCTGATTTTCGTGAAGCAAGCGTATCCAACAATTTTTGAGAATTCACATGTGCAACTTTTGATTGAGCTTGCACTGCTCCTACACTTAAAATGACCACCAAGGTCAGTAAACACTTTTTCATTTTTGCTTTTTTTATTGTTTATTCTTCATTGAAATACCCATTTCTTTGAGCACCTCATCACTAATATCAAACTTAGCATCCGCATATACCAAATTACTTTGATTCGCTTTATCAAATACAAAGGTATAATTTCTTTTTGAGGCCACCTTTTGCATTGCATCAAACACCTTATCTTGAATCGGTTTAATCAACTCCTGTCTTTTCTGAAAATAATCGCCATTAACGCCAAACCGCATTTTTTGGTTTTCCATAGCTTCAGTTTCCAAACGAGTAATTTCTTCCTTTCGCTTATTTTTCTCCTCACTTGGCAAAAGCACCTCTTCCCTTGCGAAATTATCCTTTTTGACCTTAAGCTCATTGTACCTGCTCTCAATCTCCTCTGTCCAGCGCTTGGCAAGTTTGTCAAGTTTTTCTTTGGACTCACTATATTCAGGGGTATTCCCTAGAATATAATCCGAATCAATATAGGCATACTTCTGAGCACTGACAATTGTTATACCACAAAACAAAAAACAAATGAACACAAACTTTTTCATCAATGACTTTTCTAGATGAACGGCGAATTTAACCAATTTATTGTGTGCATTGGGTTATAGTTCACCAAGATTCATACCAATTGTAAAAGTAAGCTTGGGATAGTATCCTTTCTGATCAATACTACCGTTAATTGTTGATCGCTGTGCATCATTGGACCAATAATCCAACTTATCGAAGCCGAGTCCATAATCCAACCCAAGCATCCCGAACATTGGCAGGAATATACGTATTCCTACCCCAGCGCTTCGTTTAACATTAAACGGATTGAATTTGTCGATATCTGGAAAAGTATTACCCGCTTCACCGAAGATCATAGCATAAAATGTAGCAGAAGGATTAAGAGAAATTGGGTAACGCAGTTCCAATGTATACTTAGCAATGATGGGATCTCCTCCGTTAGAAGAAATCGAGTTGTCCTCATAGCCTCTTAATGCAATAATCTCACGCCCTCCAAGTTGGTTGATCCCTGTTAAACCACTTCCTCCTAGAGAATAGCGCTCAAAAGGAGATAACCCTTTAGATTTTGAATATGCACCCATAAATGCAAACCCTACCCGCGGCATAAGTATTAGTTTTTTATCCGAAGTAAGGGGCAAAAACCATTCACTTGTGAATTTAATCTTGTAATACTCAAGATATTTGTAACGTTCCTGAGGCGTATACCCGCTGTAATCCTTCACATTGTCAAACAGTGAATAAGGAATAGTTCCCTTAGCTGTAAAGGTAATATTGGAACCCGATTGGGGATAGATTGGTGCACTGACAGAACTCCTTTGCAAGACATACTTAATGGAAACGTCATTAGCATAACCGGAGTTAAAGATGGGGAAAACAGCATAATTAAATACATCATAGTACTGATAACTCAACTCATAGTACGCGGTAAAATAATCGTCAGGCCATTTTTTTCTTCTTCCAAGACCAATACCTGATCCGGTGATCTGTACTCCATTGTATGAAGCATTCGATGGTAGATAACCATTGCCAATCGCCGTATGATTAATCCAGTAAGACAAAGAATTGGGCTTCCTTCCACCCAACCATGGTTCGGTAAACGAAAAATTATACCCCTGATAAAATCTTCCATTCGTTTGAGCACGAACAGACAAACGCTGACCATCTCCACCGGGAAGAGGAGTCCATGCCCCCTTCTTAAAGATATTTTTGGTAGAAAAGTTATTGAATGTTAAACCTAAAGTACCAATTATTCGTGCTCCTCCTTGAGGTCCGGCTCCCCCATAACCACCTGATAACTCTATCTGGTCTGACGATTTTTCCTCCACTACATATTCAATATCAACCGTTCCCTCGGAAGGATTAGGAATTGGATTTACCTGAAAACCCTGCTCATTAAAAAATCCAAGCTGTGAAAGTTCGCGCTGAGTTCGAATAATATCATTTCTATTAAAAAGATCCCCCGGTTTGGTTCTTATTTCGCGTCTGATGACATTTTCATTCGTTTTTGAATTCCCCTTAATAATGATCTTGCGTACACGAGCCTCCTTCCCCTCAATAATACGCATCTGGTAATTGATGTAATTTTCATTCACATTTGTTTCGACCGGAATCACTTGAAAAAAAAGATATCCCCGATCCATATACAGAGAAGAGATATCTCGTCCATCCTGACTCATATTAAGTCTTTGATCCAACAAAGTACGGTTATATATATCTCCACGCTTTATGCCTAACGTGCTGTCCAAAAACGAAGAACGGAATTTTGTATTCCCAATCCATTCAATATCACCGAAGTAGTATTTCCCACCTTCCTCTATTTTAAATTTAAGATAGAGTTTGTTATCCGCAAGAATAACCGTATCGGATTTGATCGTCGCATCACGAAGTCCAATCGCATTAAATTTCTCCATCATAGCCAATTTATCCTTTTGATAAGAGGCTTCTGTAAATTTGGAGCGTTTAAAAAATCGCCATAGTTTTTTCTCCTTCGTATCTTTCATCGCCATTTTAAGCTTCCACTCCGGTAAACTATGAACCCCCTCGAAAGAAATCTCCTTAATTCCAATGCGCTCACCGCGTTTGATGTCAATCAAGAACACCTCTGAATTGTTCATGAGCGTGTCGGTAATGCGATTGATTTTAACACACACAGAATAAAAACCTTTTTCACGAAAATAGCCCTTGATCTTACTTTCTGTTTGGTAAACGAGATTTTCCGTGATTGTTTTACCCGAGTAAAGAGCTATTTCTTCACGAATTTTGTCAGCATCTCTCTTATTGACTCCTTTAAACTTAAATCTAGACAATTTAGGTCGCGGAGCAACTTTAATAACCAGATAAATGACCCCGGCCACCTCCTTCTCCGCAAAAATTTCAACATCAGAAAAAATACCTTCCTTCCATAAGTTGCGTATGGCCTTTGAAATCTGATCCCCGGGAATAGTAATTTTTTGTCCTTGCTTAAGTCCGGCAATTAATTTTATTGCCTGATGATCGTAATTATCGGCTCCCTCTATTCGAACAGGACCAAGCTCATAAGACTTTGGGGTCTTGAAATCGACCTCAAGGTTACCGATAGAAAATGGCTCGTCTTGAGCGAGAAAAGCCAGATTCCAAAATGTGAATATGAGAATTAAATATCGCAGCATCAGATCAATTGTTCAGACACCATTCCGAATCTTCGTTCGCGTGATTGATAATCCAATACGGCCTTGTAAAAGTCTTCTTCCCTGAAATCAGGCCACAATATATCGGTAAAATGGAATTCAGTATACGCAATTTGCCAAAGCAAGAAATTACTGATCCTATGTTCCCCACTTGTACGAATTAATAATTCAGGATCTGGAATACCTTTTGTAGTCATGTATTCACTCATTAAATCAGCGTTGATACTCTCCGGTTCAAGATTTCCATTTTTCGAATCGACAACCATTTTTCGAATCGCATTCACAATCTCCCATCGTGCACTATAATTTAAGGCTAGAATCAAGTGAATTCCGTCGTTTTTCTTTGTGTAATCCTCAGCCTCCAACAGTTCATTCTGACAATATTTCGGTAGCCCGGAAATGTCTCCAATGGTCATTAAACGTACTCCATTTTCAGAAAGTTCTTTTATTTCTTTAGCTAGCGCACGAACGAGAAGATCCATCAGTCCATCCACTTCCTGTTTAGGTCTATTCCAATTTTCTGTTGAAAAAGCATAAAGAGTAAGATAAGAGACCTTAAGTTCAAGAGCCGCTTTTAAGGTTTGCCTAATTGATTCGACACCAAAATTATGCCCATATAATCGATCGTGACCTTGCTTT
>JBIKYP010000095.1:0-8307 GCA_044355195.1 Crocinitomicaceae bacterium
CAACATGGCGGGGTGTATTCTTACGATCTATCTTGTCGAGTAAACTCATTTCTAAAAACCTGGAGCGAAATTAGTTAAAGAATCATTAATGCTGGCAAAGACTTTTACACTTAACATAGCTTAACAAAAAAGGGACCCTGAGTCGGATCCCTCTAAAAAAGTTTTGATAGGTTATTCGGCAAGGATAATAACCTTATTATTTATCATCTCCATAACGCCGCCTTTGATAGGTACACGAATAATCTTCGCATTGGATGCATCCTTTTCAATCAATGAATTCGTTTTCACCTTAAGCTCAAAAGGAGAAGTTAAATCGATCTTAACCCATCCTGACGAAAGACCGGAAATTATAGGGGCATGTCCGCTCAAGACCTGAAAAGAACCGTCTAATCCGGGAAGTTGAACCGCTTCAACCTCACCTTTAAAAATCTCCTGTTCAGGGGTAATAATTTCTAAACGCATCGAATTTAACCTTACTCTAAATTAAACTTCTGCCAACATTTTCTCTCCGGCAGCTATCACGTCTTCAATTCCTCCCTTGAGGTTGAAAGCTGCCTCCGGGTACTTATCATATTGACCATCAAGAATGGCATTAAATGCTTTGATTGTATCCTGAATATCGACAAGTACACCAGGGATACCTGTAAACTGCTCTGCAACATGGAAAGGCTGTGACAAGAAACGCTGAACACGTCGTGCTCTGTGAACCACTAATTTATCCTCTTCTGACAATTCATCCATTCCAAGAATTGCAATAATATCCTGGAGTTCTTTATAACGCTGAAGAGTTACTTTCACCCTTTGAGCACAGTTGTAATGTTCTTCTCCCACAATCTCGGGGGTAAGTATACGCGAAGTAGAATCCAAAGGATCAACCGCAGGATAGATACCTAACTCGGCGATTTTACGGGAAAGTACCGTAGTAGCGTCTAAGTGGGCAAATGTATTTGCAGGAGCCGGGTCGGTAAGGTCATCTGCAGGCACATAAACTGCTTGTACGGAGGTAATAGATCCATTTTTCGTAGAGGTGATTCGTTCCTGCATTGCCCCCATCTCCGTCGCCAAAGTAGGTTGATATCCCACAGCTGAAGGCATCCGGCCAAGAAGAGCCGAAACCTCAGAACCCGCTTGGGTGAATCGGAAAATATTGTCAACAAAGAAAAGAATATCCTTACCCTGTCCATCACCCTCACCGTCGCGATAGTATTCTGCAAGCGTAAGTCCTGACAAGGCCACACGAGCACGTGCTCCCGGAGGCTCATTCATCTGACCGAATACAAATGTGGCTTTTGATTCTTTCATTTCTTCCAAATCAATCTTCGAAAGATCCCAACCGCCTTCTTCCATAGAGTGCATAAAGTCCTTTCCGTAACGGATAATTCCGGACTCCAACATCTCGCGCAACAAGTCATTCCCTTCTCTGGTACGCTCACCAACACCTGCAAATACAGATAATCCTCCGTGACCTTTCGCAATATTATTAATCAACTCCTGAATCAAAACGGTCTTTCCAACTCCTGCACCACCGAATAAACCGATTTTACCTCCTTTGGCATAGGGTTCTATCAAATCAATCACCTTGATTCCCGTAAAAAGTACCTCTGTAGAGGTCGAAAGTTGGTCAAACTTAGGCGCCTCACGGTGAATAGGAAGACCATTTGAATTATCCACTTGATTAATTCCATCAATAGCTTCTCCTACCACATTGAAAAGTCGACCCTTGATTTGATCGCCCGTAGGCATTTTTATTGCACTTTGGGTAGACAATACTTCCATACCCCTTCTGAACCCATCCGTAGAATCCATTGATATAGAACGAACAGCATTTTCTCCAATGTGAGACTGAACTTCCAAAACGACCTTTGTTCCATCCGTTTTCACTACTTCAAGTGCGTCATATATATTTGGAAGAGCAACTCCTTTTTCGAAGCTCACATCCACAACAGGTCCGATAACCTGAGAAACTGTACCTTTAATTCCCGACATTCTCTAGCCTTTTAAAAATGTTACTTATCTTATTTGATCAAATGGGGCATACCATTCGCTCATTTCGGGCACAAAGATAGCCCTTTAAAACAAAAAATATTCATCTGGAAAGTATATTTTTTTAACAGTCTGCAAAATCAAAATGCGACATCAGTGAAATTGCGTTTTATGAGTAGCTTGACCGGCCAAAAGGAAAAGAAGAAGCTCAGCAAGCATACTAAAGACAAAATTAACAAACCATCTATCCATGAAATAGAAACAGGGAAAGGTTCTCCTCCGCTATTGGGCATCTCCAGCAAGGCTCCATAGATTTGAATATAACAGACTAGGTAACCTAAAATCAAGCCAAATAAAATTCCCTTTCCACAGATGAGCAGCCCCTCAAAGAAAAAAATGCGAAAGACGAATCTTTTGTCTCCGCCAAAGGCAATCATCGTTTCCATATTGTCTTTTTTTTCAAGAAAAAGCATAGTAAGAGATGCTACTAGGTTAAACGCAGCCAATACGAAAATGAATAAAAGAATAACAATCACCATCAACTTTTCCGATTTACTGGTTTTAAAGATAAGCTCATTCTTCTCATATCTTGTCTTTACCTCAAAACCCTCACCCAGTAATTGGGATAAAGATTTCTTAACCAAATCATTAGAGAATTGGGGTGATACATCCACTAAAATAGCTGTCAGATCGTTATCGTAATCCAACAATTCTGATCCCAGAGATAAAGACACAACCAACTTTTCAGCGTTTACTTCCCGATTAAAATTCATCCTTCCCGAAACAAGCAAGGACCTAACATTAAACGGATTAGATCCAAAACGAACTTTCGCTTCTCGCCTTGGAGCGTAAATTAATACCTGCTCGAAGCCGGATTTTTCCGGAATGTATCCGCCAAGTTTATCCAGCAGTGTAGCACCGACAATTCCGAAATAGGTGCCATTCGATTCCAGTACGGGATACCCATCAACAATATGCTGAAACTTGTTGACGGATATTTTAGCATTTAATCCCGACATATCCAGATAGGTTGAATCCACAGCTAGCATAGAGGCATTAACCCATTTTTTCTCATGCTTGATGACCACCACCTCTTCTACTGCGCGTGAAAGGTATGCAACCCCCTGTATTTTCTTTATTTTGTTCAAAGGAACGATCTCTTCCGGGAACGTTTTTCCTCTAGTCGAACGAATGGTGATATCAGCGTCAAAGTCAGAATATAATTTTTCGATCATTCCCTCGATACCGTTAAACGCAGAGAGAAGTACAATGAGTGATGCAGTTATTAAGGCAATTCCAACAACAGAAATGCGAGTGATCAAGTTAATCACGTTTTTCTTCTTTTTCGAAGAAAGGTATCTTCGGGCTATGTAGTAGGAAACGTTGATGATTATTTCTTTTTCAATAGTGCATCAATCTGTGCTGCATAATCGAGTGAGTCATCAATATAAAAAGCTAATTCAGGTATTTTTCGCATGTTCTTCAACCGCTTCCCCACCTCTCCTCTTATCTTTCCTGAATTCTGTCTGATATTTTCCAAAACCGATGTTTTATCAGGACCTGCAAAAACAGAAAGATAACATTTTGCCAGAGAAAGGTCTGCCGTAACTCTCACCATCGTGACAGAAACCATTGCTCCCAAACAAATTTCTCTCGAGTTGCGTTGAAAAAAAAGCGCCATCTCCTCTTGAATGACCCCCTCAATTTTATTTTGTCGAATCGAACTCATAAGACAAAAATACGAATACTTGAACCTGTAAATCCATCCTGAGTAAAACAAAACTTATCTTTGCCGACAATGAAAGACATTCTTCAAATCTATCGCTATACCTTTGCCTATCGGGGAAGAGCGATATTAGTTATCCTTTGCAACTTGTTATTTGTTCTCTTTAATTTGCTATCCCTCATCCTATTCATTCCTTTTCTACAACTTATTTTTAAGTCACATACGCATTACGATCACTTAGTAAAGCCACATTGGAGCGGAAACATGACCGATGTAGTGTCCTATTTTAAAGATTCGTATACTTACTTTATGCAAAGTATGGTGAACTCGGATCCAAAACAAGCATTGTTTTTTGTTTGTATCTCGGTATTCTCGGCTTTCTTTCTTAAAAATCTATTTCGTTACGGAGCGGTTTGGCATCAATCGGAATTACGTATGGCAGTTGTGCGGGATTTGCGCAACCAACTCTTTCACAAGGCGCTTATCCTTCCTCTTTCCTTTCATGGCAATGAACGTAAAGGTGACATTATGGCGCGAATGAACAGTGACGTGGGAGAGATAGAAATTGCGGTGGTAGCCATTCTTGAACTTATATATCGAGAACCCATTGCGATCATACTGAATGTGTCCACACTTATTTATCTTAGCCCACAGTTGACTGCCATTTCGTTTGTTCTGCTACCCCTATCCGCGCTTGTGATTTCGAGGATAGGTAAAAGTCTTAAAAGAACGGCGAAAAGCGGTCAGGAGCAAATGGGACTGCTATTTTCGAGTATTGAAGAAGGTCTCGGTGGCATTCGGATAATAAAGTCTTTTAATGCGATTAATCAGATTTATTCAGCCTTTCAAAAGGTCAATCTAAAACACCAACAACTCATTACTAAAACCTTTCGCAAAAAAGATCTTACTCCTATTTTGAATGAAACATTAGGAGCCGGCGTAATGCTAAGTCTGGTATGGTTTGGGGGGGCTATGATTATTGACATGCAGGACAAACAAACACTTACCGGTGAAGTCTTCCTGACGTTCATTATCGTTTTTTCGCAATTGCTACGACCAATTCAGGGTGTCTCGACGAACATCGGGTTTCTCAATAAAGCAAAGGCATCTCAAGACCGAATAAACGAAATTTTGGAAAGTGACGAAAAGATTACTGAAATACAGCATCCTGTGCCTCTGAACGAATTAAGCAACCGTATACGCTACGAAAATGTATCATTCAGGTATAATGAAAATTGGGTGCTCAAAAACATCGATCTTGACTTGCCAGTTGGGAAAAGTATTGCACTGGTGGGTGAATCCGGGAGCGGAAAATCAACCTTAGGAGACCTTTTACCACGTTTCTATGATGTCACGGAAGGAACGATTTATTTTGATGATATTCCCATAAAAAATTGCCCCATTGGTGACTTAAGAGATCATATTGGAATTGTTTCCCAAGAATCGATTTTATTTAATGCAACGGTTCGAGAAAACATTGCCTTTGGCAAACCAAATGCCTCCATGAATGATATAATCAAAGCAGCAAAAATTGCCAATGCCCATGAATTCATTTCTGATTTAGAAAACGGTTATGAAACTAATATCGGAGAACGTGGAGGAAAACTTTCAGGCGGTCAGCGACAAAGAATAAGTATCGCCAGGGCCGTATTGAAAAATCCCAATATACTTATCCTGGATGAAGCTACTTCGGCACTTGATACAGAATCAGAAAAACTTGTTCAAGATGCACTTGATGTGCTGATGAAGGGAAGAACCACCCTCATAATAGCTCATCGCCTTTCGACGATTCGAAATGCCGATCAAATCATTGTGCTATCAAAAGGAGAAATTAAGGAGCGTGGAAAACATAGTGAACTCATGGATTTGAAGGGAATCTATTTTAATCTTTGCTCTCTGCAGGGCATACATTCTTGATTATTCTTTCACAGCTCATAAATTTATTTCAGAAAATAAGCAACACCTAGTTTTTTTTTACGTTTATTAATTGTGGTTCAGATTTTGTATTGGGATATTTAAACATAATTTAGTTAAGTGAAATTCATCTTATTCATTCTTGCCTTCTCAATAACATCTTTTATTAGTGCTCAACTTATAACAATACCCGGCTCGGCTCCTTCTTCCTTGGTTCAGGATGTTTTGTTGGGACCGGGTGTTACCGTATCAAATATAACCTTCAACGGAACTCCAGGAGCCATTAGCCGGTTCACGGCAACAGGAACTAATTTGGGGATTTCGAGCGGAATCGTAATGACCACAGGAACAACCTTCGATAATGGCGCAGGGCCTCAGGGGCCTAACAATCAAGGAAACGCAGGCGTTGACAACAATTTCGGCGGATCAGGGATTTTATCAGGAATAATTGGTGGTGAACAAACCTACAATGCTGCTACATTAGAGTTCGATTTTGTGCCCTACTCAGATTCTGTTCGCTTTAAATATGTTTTTGGTTCAGAAGAGTACCCTGAGTACGCGCCACCAAACACCTCGTCTTATAATGACGTATTCGGCTTTTTTATATCAGGCCCGGGCATATCCGGATTCCAAAACATTGCTCGATTGCCTTCCGGGGGTATTGTTTCGATTAACAATGTGAATCAAATCACCAATGCCTCCTTTTTCAAAGAAAATGGTGATGGGAGTATGAGTCCAAACAACTCCGATCCCATGTATATCCAATACGATGGATTCACAGAGGTATTGACGGCCTCATCTAAAGTTCAATGCGGGCAAACCTACCATTTGATTCTAGCCATTGCAGATGTAGGTGACGGAGTATTTGATTCAGGCATTTTTCTTGAAGCCAATTCTCTCTCTTCGAACACACCCTTGGACATCACCTATAAATTATCTCAAATTGCTTTTCCACCCCAACAAAACAAAATGGCCGAAGGGTGTGTTTCCGCGACTATCGAGCTCAAAAGAGACGGTAACCCAACATTTCCTGTAACAATCCCCATCATCGTAAGTGGCACCGCTATCGAGGGAACAGACTACTCCGAAATTCCCGCTTCTGTTACCATACCCTCTGGACAAAAATCTGCCAAACTTTCTATTGAGGCATTTTCAGATCTCATCGTGGAAAATGAGGAGACCATTTCAATTGCTTTTCAAATTACTGACCCTTGTGGAAACGCCAATCCAATTGTTATTGATTTAAGTATTGGAGATGTTCAACCCGTAAGCGTTAGTATCGAAGGTGGCTCAATCGTCTGTCCGGGTGATGATGTGGAACTGATTGCCATGGCCAAGGGTGGTGTCGGCCCCTACACTTTTAGCTGGAATACCGGTGAAAAAACACAGTCCATTTTCGTGAGCCCAAGTAGCTCCCAGACTTTCACTGTATCTGTAATCGATAACTGTCTGAAGCAAACGGCCAATGGATCAGGAGTAGTTAATGTGCCAATTTACAAACCGATAGAAATCAGCACCACCGATGATATTGTAGAGAACTGTCCTTACCTGCCAAGACAACTGGAGGCAAACGTAACGGGCGGAGCAGGTAATTACACCTATTCATGGACAGACAACAATGGAAGTTTATTGGGCAACCAAAACACTCTCATTGCTAAACCAGAAAAAACTACCACATTCAAATTAGTTGTAAGAGATAAATGTGGCACAACTGATACAACAGAAATTAATTACACCGTAACCAGCATGCCCCTGCTCATTAGTATGACTAACGGTTCAGAAATTTGTCCGGGAGATAGTTCTCTCATTGGAGTTAGTGCGACAGGCGGCTACGGACAATACACCTATAATTGGTTTAATACTGGTCAAAACACCCCTTCTATTTGGGTCAAACCTTTAAAAACAACTATTTATGAGGTTTCAGTGTCTGATGAATGCCAAACTTTCGATGTGAAGGGTCGCACAACTGTTTCGGTAGTCTCACCAACAGCGAATTTCATGGTTACGAGCCAAACACTTTTTAATGACCTGCCGATTACCTTCCAAAATTTAACCGAAAACGCAACGAAGTATCAATGGTATTTTGGAGATGGTAATTCATCAACGTTAGTTAACCCGAATAACACATATAATGAGCCCGGAATCTATAATGTTACACTTATCGCCATCAGCGAAATAGGTTGTGTCGATACGATTATCAAACCTCTCACCATCGAAGATGCTTTTTATGTTTATGTGCCCAATGCGTTCACTCCTGATGGATTCAGGTTTAATTATGCGTTTGAGGCTAGTGTAATTGGCGTGAAAGAGTTAAATGTCCGCATATTCAACCGATGGGGTGAATTAGTGTACGAGTCCAATGATATCAACTTTCAATGGGATGGAAAGTATAATGGACAGCCTGTTCAAGATGGTTCTTATATCTGGAAGATCCGCTACAAAACAAATTCAGGGCGCGATATCCTTAGAACCGGTCACATCAATTGTTTGCGCTAATGTCCACTTTAAGAGAGTATTAACAATTTAACGCGACCGATTGAACGCGTCATCATGTTAACAATAAGCTCATGCCGTAATTGATAAGAATTAGCTTAAGTATTCCATGATAAAAGAAAAGAATGATTAATTTAGACTTCCGCATTCGAACACTAAAAATTTTATGAAACAAGTTTATATCTCTACAT
>JBIKYP010000068.1:0-12456 GCA_044355195.1 Crocinitomicaceae bacterium
ATGTATAAACCCTAATGGGCTATCATCTGCTAAATTGACAGCTGATTCTAGTTCTATAGACACCATAGAATGTAATCTTGCGACGGAGTATGGTATCTGGCTGGGCATACTTGGCTCCTACAGTTACACGACATCCAGTTCTGCTCCAACCGACTACATTACCGTCCGAGAGGGAAGCCCTAGTGGTCCTGTTATAGCTTTTGGAAAACAACCCCTTAAATGGTCAGCGAAAAATTCAGATGTCCATTTTATTCACATCAACAAAGATTCCACCTGTGGAATAGAATCCATTTGCCGACAAATCGTAACCATAAATAACGGCCCTTCAAATCCGTGCACGAATCCTACCAATGCAGGAAGTGTTATTGCTTCAGTTAAGTCGGCTTGTACAGGCTCCCCTTTTCTGTTATCACTCTCCGGAGCTTCAATAGCCAAAGATCTTACCTACGAGTGGCAATCCTCCACCAATGGAGTTACTTATACTGCCATTCCCGGGGCAAAAAATTCAACTTGTACTGTTACCCAAACGGCACTGACCTATTATCAATGTATTGTCACTTGCTCGGGAGGTATTTCAACTACTGCAGTGCCAGTAATTATGAATATGGGAACATGTGCAACCATGTCCAATGGAAACATAAGTTCATGCGATGGTGTTTTTTATGACAGCGGAGGAGCTACAGGAAATTATCTAAACGACGAAAACTATTTGCTTACGATAACCCCTTCAACGGCTGGGAGTTATGTACAAGTTGTTTTCAATTCCTTGGGCCTAGACCAATTAGATAGCATCACCGTTTATAATGGGAATAGTGTATTATCTCCACTCATGGGAACTTTTAATACCAATCCCGGCGCGATCACATCTAATTCCACAGATGGAAGTTTGACCTTTGTATTCAAATCAAATCATTCCATAACGTCTAAAGGTTGGGAGGGTCTCATTGGATGCGTTACGTCTCCATCGAATGATAACGTTTGTTCTCCGAAAACTATTCCGGTCAATGCTTCAGTTAACCATTTCAATAATGGTTCGGCAACAATTGAAAGCAACGAATCCAATATTCTACCACCTCAAACAGGATTTAACAAGACCGACGGGTGGGGATTGTCCACCTTAGAACACACAGTATGGTTTACCTTCACTTCGCCTGTATCCGGAAACGTAATTATTTCCGGTAGAGAGGTCGAAATAAATGGACAGATAGCCGTTTTTAAAGTGTCTAATTGCAATGATTACTCCTCTTTCCAACTTATTGCTGCTAATGACAACGATGTAGATTTTGCTTCAGAGTCTCCAAGATTTAGTGTTTGCGGTCTTACACCCGGTCAAACCTATTATTTAGTATATGATTCCGGAAACGGATACTCCAGCGGCCCGTTCTCCATCTCTATTTCGGAACTTTCTCTCGATGCGGGAAAATCCAAAGGGATCCTCGAAGTATGCAGTGGTGACACTGTGAACCTTTTTGATGGGATCAGTAATCATGATGCCGGCGGGATTTGGAAAGAAACTATTCCAACATTTGGAGTTGCCGGATCCATTTGGTATACCTCAGGAGTCGCATATCAGGTATTTGATTTCCATTATATCCTTCAAAATGGATGCTTGGCGGATACATCTCTTTCCAAAGTCCAAGTTTTTGGACCATCAAGTGCAGGAAATGATGGGACGTTGAACGCCTGCAAGGAAGAAACCATTAATCTGATCGCGGGTTTGTCTGGAAGCGTAGACCTTGGCGGTGTCTGGTATAATCCATTAAACCAACCGTTAGCTAGTAATATTATCACGACTAGCAGTATACCAGGTCAATTTAATTTCGACTACATAGCAAGTAACGATGTTTGTCCGGAAGACACCTCCAACATATTGGTAATCGTATCAGACTGTGTTGCTTCCATTGAAGAGATAGAAACAGAATCCTTAAACATTTGTCCAAATCCATCGCACGGAATTTTCTTCATTCGTGGAAAAAGTGCTGCATACTCGGATGTTATTTTGACAGATATGAACGGCAGAGGTGTTTCATTCGTACAAATGGAATCCGAAAATGAAATTCAAATTACATTAACGAACGCCTCGTCCGGTTTCTATTTCCTCCATATACTGATAAACGGCGTGCCGACTATGCATAAAATCAGTATTGAATAAATAGATCCTTTATGTTAGCACCTTTTAACCTGCAAAAATGGATTGATGAGAACAGGGCACTTTTAAAGCCCCCTGTTTCAAACAAGAATCTTTATGTAAATGCCGGAGATTTTATCGTCATGATTGTTGGAGGACCAAACGCAAGGAAAGATTATCACTACAACAATAGTGAAGAACTTTTCTACCAGATTGAAGGGGATATCACTGTCAGAATTCAGGAAAACAACAAAGCAAGAGATATTCTCATAAAAGAAGGAGAGCTCTTTCTTCTCCCGAAGAACACACCCCATTCTCCGATGCGGGGTCCCAATACGGTTGGATTGGTCATAGAACGAGTTCGAGAGGGAACCGACTTAATTGACGGGCTCATGTGGTTCTGTGAAAAGTGTAATCACAAACTAAAGGAATATCGTTTTCCACTAACTAATATTGAAGCGGATTTCCTTCCACGGTTCAAGGAGTTCTATTCTTCCAAGGAAATGAGAACATGTTCCGAATGCGGACATATCATGGAAGCGGACGAGCGTTATATAAACTAATACCATACGGTTAATCCGCTTAATGGAAACCATTATTCTTAATATAATCTTGAGAGCGCAGGACTTTCAGAAACAAAAAAATAGTTTATTAAAATCTCATGAAGAGTTTAAGTCCCCCAATTGAACTTTTAGAACAATTAGATAACAATGAATTTGTTCTAAAAACGCAACAACAAATCGTTCGGGATTTTGAAAAGTTCAATCTATTTTTTGAGCCACTATTTCTCGAGATCCCATTGAACAAAACATATATCCTCGAAAAAATTGCAGAGCAATTGGTACAATTAATGAAAGAAGGAGAGTCTCGACTATTGCAATTATTGTATACGATTGACCTTTCGGAAAAAGAATTTCTTGATCTTACAATTCAATCCAATTTTTTATCTCTATTGTCGGAAAAAATTTTAGTTCGGGAGGCCTACAAGGTTTTTCTCCGGGGTAAATTCAATGGCTAAAGACAACTCTCAATTCGAAATAATCAAAACATACCATAAGTTCCTTCGAATTCCATAAATTTGTGTTTCCATAACTGAGCTTAAATAAAATGGATAACGTTTCTTATGTCGGCAATGCAGATGTAAATGCCATAGACCACCTTTACAAACAATACCGGCAAGATCCGGTAAGTGTAGATGTAGGTTGGAAAAAGTTCTTTGAAGGATTTGATTTTGCACGCACAAATTTTGAAGAAGGCGGTGCTATACCTGAAAATTTTCAAAAAGAATTTAAAGTTTTAAATCTACTGAATGGTTACAGAACGCGAGGACACTTGTTCACGAAGACAAATCCTGTTAGAGACAGAAGAAAATATTCCCCCACACTTGCCATTGAAAACTTTGGCCTAACTGAATCTGACCTTGATTTGGTCTTTCAAGCTGGAGATGAAGTAGGAATTGGTCCCACAACCTTACGCGAGATTATTGACCATTTGGAATTAACCTACTGTCAGTCTATCGGTATTGAGTATATGTACATTCGTGACCCTAACCGAATTGACTGGTTAAGAAGTAAGATTGAGCTCAAAAACCGACCTGTTTTCTCTAAAGATCGCAAAATTCAGATTTACAAAAAATTAAACCAAGCCACCCATTTTGAATCCTTTCTGGGTAAAAAATTCGTGGGTCAAAAACGTTTCTCCATTGAAGGGGGTGAGGCACTCATACCTGCTTTGGACACCTTAGTAAATAAAGGGTCTTTATTAGGTGTAGAATACTTTGTGATGGGGATGGCTCATCGCGGACGTTTAAATACCTTGACGAATATATTTGAAAAGCGTCCGAAAGATATATTCTCCGAATTTGAAGGGAAAGAATTTGATTTCGTGGACTATTTCGATGGTGATGTTAAATACCATCAAGGTTTCACCTCACAAGTAACCCTGGAGTCGGGTAAACAAATAGGCGTTACCCTTTCTCCAAATCCTTCGCATCTAGAGGCCGTAAGCACTGTTGTAGAAGGAATTGCCCGTGCAAAAGTGGATCATGTACTAAAGGATGAAAAAAAGATTTGTCCGGTATTAATCCACGGAGATGCCGCAATAGCAGGTCAAGGGATCGTGTACGAAACAGTCCAGATGGCGCAACTTGACGGTTATCGAGCCGGTGGAACAGTTCACATTGTGGTAAACAATCAGGTTGGTTTTACAACGAATTACCTAGATGCTCGTTCTTCCACCTACTGCACGGACGTGGCAAAAACAACACTTTGTCCTGTTTTCCACGTGAATGGAGATGACGTGGAGGCAGTTGTTCAAGTTATGGAGATCGCCATGGAGTACCGTCAAGAATTTAACCAGGATATTTTCATTGACTTGCTTTGCTACCGCAAATATGGTCACAATGAAGGTGATGAGCCAAAATTTACCCAGCCCAACCTTTACAACATTATTGCAAAGCATCCCAACCCAAAAGAAATCTACTTCTCGCAGTTGGAAAAAGAGGGTGTGCTTACCAAAGAAGAAGCAAAGAAATTGGAGGACACCTATAATGAATACCTTGAGAGCGAGTTTGAAATATCGCGTCAAAATGACAAAGCCTTAGTGTATGATTTCCTTGTTCAGACCTGGGAAGGATACCGCCATGGGAAAGCAATTGATTTCGAAACATCACCTGAAACAGGGGTAGACAAAATTAAACTCGTTGAACTTGGCGTCAAGCTGGCTACACTACCTGAAGGGAAAAAATATTTCCGAAAGATTGCCAAAATCTTCGAAGATCGCTTGAATGCCATTAAAGAGAATCGTCTTGACTGGGGCACGGCAGAGATGCTGGCTTATGCCACGTTGCTGGAAGAAGGTCACCCGGTTCGTATCTCCGGACAGGACGTAGAACGGGGAACCTTCTCTCATCGTCATGCTCTTGTAAAAACGGAAGACACAGAAGAAGAGATCGAAACACTGAATATGTTATCTGATAAGCAGGCTTCGTTCTCAGTTTATAACTCCCTTCTTTCTGAATACGGTGTTCTTGGTTTTGAATACGGCTATTCACTTGCTACACCAAATGCCTTAACCATCTGGGAAGCACAATTCGGTGATTTCTTCAACGGAGCTCAGATTATGGTTGATCAATTCATTTCTGCCGGAGAAGACAAATGGGCAACACAAACAGGTTTGGTTATGCTATTACCTCATGGTTATGAGGGTCAGGGCGCCGAACACTCCAGCGGACGTATGGAGCGTTTTTTGCAACAATGCGCAGACTACAATATGCAGGTGGTCAACGCATCGACCCCTGCAAACCATTTCCACTTATTGAGAAGGCAGTTGAAAAGGGAATTCCGTAAGCCCCTGGTAGTATTTTCACCAAAAATGATACTGAGATATCCTGGGGCAACCTCTTCTCTCGATGAAATGTCCAAAGGAACATTCCTAGAAGTGATAGATGATTCAAATGCTATCATTAGCAACATAGATACCATTGTATTCTGCTCCGGAAAGTTTTACTACGAAATGAAAGAGAAAGCTCAAGAATTCGGAGTAGAGAATATGGCATTTATTCGAATAGAACAATTGTATCCCTTACCAAAGAAACAGATCGATGCTATTCTGGAGAAATATAAGGGTGCTAAACACATCCTCTGGGCACAGGAAGAACCTTCAAACATGGGAGCATGGACCTATATTGCTATGTCCATGAGAGATATTCCGTTTATTGGTATTTGTAGAAATGCTACAGCTGCCACAGCTGAGGGGTCAAAAAAATTACATGAAAAACGCTTGAAACAGCTTTTCGAAGACTTATTCAAGTATGCAAAAGTCAATGCTAAATAAAACGTACTAAAATGTCAGTTCTTGAAATGAAAGTGCCAAGCCCGGGAGAATCAATCTCTGAAGTAGAGATTGCTCAGTGGCTGGTTTCAGATGGAGACTATGTAACCAAAGATCAAGCTATTGCCGAGGTCGATTCCGATAAAGCAACATTGGAGTTGCCGGCCGAAGAAAGTGGAATCATAACCCTCAAAGCTGCCGAAGGCGACGTAGTCAAAGTTGGACAAGTGGTTTGCCTCATTGATACCTCAGCACCCGCACCGGCAAATAAACCGGAGGTTGTCACAAAAGCAGAAGAGCCTAAAGCAGAAGGGGCTGTAATAACTCCGAAAGAAGATCAGGCAAGTACACCTAATCCTGATCCCGTCAAGAAAGAATCCTATGCCAACGGAGTACCTTCAGTGGCAGCCGCAAAGATTATGGCTGAAAATGGAATACCAGCTTCAAAAGTTAACGGAACAGGAAAAGACGGACGAATTACCAAGCAAGATGTCGTAGCAGCGATGTCAGCAGGTTTTGACACTTCTTCTGCGGTAGCCTGGGGTGGAAGTCGAGAACAGACAAAAGAAAAAATGTCGATGCTTCGACGAAAGATTGCAGAGCGCTTGGTTTCAGTTAAAAACGAGACGGCCATGCTCACAACATTCAACGAAGTGGACATGAAACCAATCATGGATCTGCGCACAAAATACAAAGATGCTTTTGCAAAACACCATGAGGTAAACCTGGGGTTTATGTCGTTCTTTACCAAGGCAGTCACTGAAGCTTTGAATATTTACCCGGCAGTTAATGCACAAATTGACGGAAATGAAATCGTATTTCACAAATACGCAGATGTAGGCATTGCTGTTTCTTCTCCAAAAGGATTGATGGTTCCGGTACTTCGAAATGCTGAAAAAATGTCACTTGCAGAAATCGAAAAAGAAATCAAACGTTTAGCTCTTAAAGCCAGAGACGGAAAAATCACGCCTGATGAGATGACAGGTGGAACGTTTACAATCACCAACGGAGGAGTTTTTGGCTCGATGTTATCGACACCGATCATAAATCCACCTCAATCAGCTATTTTGGGGATGCATAACATTGTGGAACGACCGGTTGCAATCAATGGTCAGGTACATATCCGTCCCATTATGTATGTTGCACTTTCTTATGATCACCGCATCATTGATGGCCGCGAATCTGTAGGTTTTCTGGTGAAGGTTAAAGAGATGCTTGAAAATCCGGAACGCATGTTGTTTGGAGCCAAAGATCCTCATGCGATTTTATTGGGTTTATAAAATTAAGAACTCAGAAAAGAGAACAGACGAGAACAGACGAATTAATAAGACGCTGATACGTATATAGAAAATAGTATTTTTAAACTAAACATGAACTATACCTATGATATAGAATAAGATACAGTCTATATGACTGACATACAATATTGCGTTTAGCAACTCCTGATGGTGAAAACTAGGAATCTTCAATACACAGGGCAAGTGCATAAACGCTCACGCAAAGCGTGGGCTTTATCATTTCCTGTGTATGGGCATCCTAGTGCCTCACCATCGGTTTGGTAACTGTCCCACGCTGATTTTTTATACTAACTCTACTGCGGGGCAGAGTGGAAAACAAAACTTCATAAAAATGAAAAAGAAAAATTTACTTCTGACCGCAGTGGCAACGCTAGGATTAGCTGCTGCAACAATAGCGCAAAATGTGCCAAGTTATGTGCCGACTAATGGCCTTGTTGGTTGGTGGCCTTTTAATGGAAATGCCAATGATGAAAGTGGGAATGGGAATAATGGGACGGTGAATGGAGCTACACTTACTGCTGATAGATTTGGTAATTCAAATAAAGCTTATAGTTTTGATGGAGTTGACGATTTTATACAACTTCAAACACCATCCTTTAACAATGCAATAACAATCAGTTTTTGGGTATATGATGATGGTGGGTATCCAAATGCTTATAGCATAAACCCAAGATATGTATCTGCCGAGTTTTGTAATGGAAGTTTCGCTTTAGTGAATAATGTAATTAATTCATCTAATGGTTTATTTTTTTCAAGAAATAGAGGTTCATCCTCAGCTGATATTTTTTCAACTGTTCCTCCCACTTATAAAGTTAATCAGCACATTGTATTTACATATGATGGCACTATGGGTGCATTTTATATTAATGGGTTTTTAGTAAGTTCAATCAATAATTCTGGGAATATAACTAAATCATCAAACTTATTTTTTGGCAAATCTGGATGTAACAATGCAGGACAAATGATTGATGCTTTCAAAGGCAAACTCGACGAAATCGGTTTTTGGAATCGCGCTTTAACCCAGCAAGAAATAACAGATTTATACAATGGAAATATTTGTTACCAAACAATTACTGTAACCGACACACTTCTCATTAACATGGGAATTACCGGTTTTAACCCGGTTACTTATAACAATACCATCAAAATATACCCAAATCCAACGAATGACCACCTCACTATCGACTACGGCAATTTTGCATCGCTAAGTGGCTATCAGTTGAAAATTGAAAACTCACTCGGGCAACAGGTGTTTCAGACGAACATAACCCAAAAAAGCAACTATTTGAGCTTAAGCAACTGGGGAGGTAACGGACTGTATTTTGTTCATATCATAGATCCACAAGGAAATACGGTCGACATTAAGAAAATAGTGTTACAATAGCAAAGATCAGAAGGAATGCACAGGGCAGAAGGCTTTATTAAACTTCTGCCCTTTTTTGTATAATAAACGTACATCGAATTATTATACGATTACCATCGCCGGTTCAAAAAGCGATGTTATTTTGATGAGGTCGAAGTAACGGGACAGAAAAACAATTCAGGGAGCTGCGAAGTATTCTTTTATCTCGCCAATCTTAAAGCCTGTAGATGTAGAACTAACTGGAAAACAGGTGTCTGCTAAGCCAAAATCTCCTTCAAAAATAATCTCAGAATTATCATTCAAAGCAACCCTCATTTGTGCAATTGTAAACGGAACGTAACCTTTCTTGTTATAAAAGCATCCGGGAGATCCGGCCTTAAAAGCATTGTAGTCTTCCTCGAATCGTGCGTTAATTTTAGTTTCAAGTTCCGCTATTTTCTCCGGTTTAAAAAGGTCGGTATTCAAAATTTTAACAGGTACGCCGGATTTCATATTAAATAGCTCAGTTGCCCAGTTATATCTCCCTTTAGCGTCGGCTACTCCTGTTTCCCGAATCATAAAATGCCTCCACAAACATTTATTGACGATATCAGGCGCCGAAGGATTTACTCCCTGACCCGTTTCCTCAGAACAAGTGACCAACGTAAAATTAATCTTGGAAATGGAATCGAGCAATTCGGCTACTTCATTCTCGAGTTGCTCCCGAACAGCATTTGCACTCTCCTTCTCCTTAAAATGAACCGCCTTTAGATCGATAATGTCATTCTTCAAACGAGCAATTCGTTCAGCGGCGGCGGTGACCGAAAGGGTTAAACTGTCGTTGGCTCGATATAAGCTGTCGTTTTTCGAGGTCAATCGCTCAATCTGCTTAGTCTTGCGGTTAGGGAAGAATTGATCCAACTGCTTCTCAAAGAAATTTTGTGCAGACAACGAAAATAGCACAGAGCAAAAAATAAAACTAATGATACCTTTCATAATGGATGTAGTTTGAAAAAGACGTCGTCGGTTAGCAAAATTGCACAATCCTTTCGGGAAAGGAAATACAACTTTAACATTTCAGAAAAAATATTTCCCGAAGATAAGCATACCTTCGATTATCGCAAAAATACATATAAGCAATACAGCTCCGGCTGACAAGTCTTTGATGATTGCTATTCTTGAATCCGGAGACGTCGAATGCAGATCGCAAAGTCGCTCTATGGAAGTATTCATGCCTTCTGCTCCCAATACTAAAGCGCAAAATGACAATAGAATTTTCCAATCAATGGATGATATAGAAAAATAAAACCCGGCACAAACAGCGCAAATCATTATGAAAAATTGAATTCGAAAGTTACGCTCCCCGGAAACGAGAACAATTCCTTTGATGGCAAAAGTGATACTCTTGAAAAATCTCTGCATTGGTCTGATTTTGAAAAACAGAACCAAAATAAACCTATTTTAACTTGTTTGACATACAGAAAAATAAAAAGTTGTCCTTTCAAACTGTTATTTTATCTTTCAACTTTCATAGATCGTTCTCTTGGAATTCTTGTGCCGAAATAGTTAAGTGTTTAACAACTTGTGATTTTTTATTCAATAAAGATCACATGAGGGTTTTATCATTATGAAATTGTAGTATATTTGTACCATAATTTTGTGAATTGAAGGTAAAGAGGGGACGAAAGTCCCCTCTTTTTGTGAATGATGATAAGCAAGAAAAGAGTTATAGAGTTGGCCGAAGACCGGATGAAGGAACTCGACTGTGGTTTGTTCATTGTTGAGTTAAGTATATCCGCTTCTAACGTCATTCACATTGAACTCGACAAAGCAGAGGGCAATGTTTCTATTAACGACTGTATGTCTGTTTCACGAAATATAGAGCACAACATGGATCGGGAAACGGAAGACTTTGAATTACACGTTTCCTCTGCGGGTTTAGACAAACCATTTAGAATATTGGCGCAATACACCAAGAATCTTGGTCGCGAAGTAAAGGTGGTTACAACAGACGGGAAAAAGTATGAAGGCATGCTTGTTTCAGCAAGCGAAGAAGAACTATCACTTGAGACCAGTAGATACGAAAAGATCGAGGGAAAGAAAAAGAAAGAACTTATTGTGGAACAGATGATGATCCCAATGAAGCAAATAAAGGAAACAAAAATTATTATTTCATTTAAATAGGTAAACATGAATAGCCTTGAGTTAGTTGAATCGTTTTCGGAATTCAAAGAATTGAAAAGCATCGACAAACAAACGATGCAACATGTGTTGGAAGATGTATTCCGTGCAATGTTGAAGAAAAAATTCAATACCGATGAACATATTGACATTATTGTAAATATAGACAAGGGAGACGTTCAGATCTTTCTAAACAAAGAGATTGTTGATGATGGCGAAGTAGAAGACCCGAACACAGAGATCGCTTATTCGGATGCGATTAAGATTGAACCTGATTTTGAAATTGGTGAAGAAGTAACGGAAGAATTCCGTTTTGCTGATTTTGGTCGTCGAAACATCCTTTCATTACGTCAGAATTTGATTTCTCGTATCCTTGAACTTGAAAAAGACCATTTATATAAAAAATACAAAGAACGGGTAGGAGAGATTGTGACCGGAGAAATCTATCAGGTATGGAAAAAGGAAATCATGGTGTTGGATGATGAGGGTAATGAGTTGATCCTGCCTAAATCAGAACAAATTCCATCGGATTACTTTAAAAAAGGCGAGACGGTTCGCGCAATTGTTTCTAAAGTAGACATGCGCAACAGTTCCCCTGTAATTATCTTGTCGAGGACGGCACCTGAATTCCTTGAGCGCTTATTTGAGTTGGAGGTCCCTGAAGTATTCGATGGACTAATTACAATCAAACGTATCGTTCGCGAACCGGGAGAAAGAGCAAAAGTGGCAGTTGAGTCATACGACGACCGTGTAGATCCTGTTGGCGCATGCGTAGGAATGAAGGGTTCCCGAATTCATGGAATTGTACGTGAATTAAGAAATGAAAATATCGATGTCATTAACTTTACAAACAATTCGCAATTACTCATTCAGCGAGCTCTTTCTCCAGCTAAAATTTCATCTATCGAAATCAATGAAGAGCAAAAACGAGCAAAGGTGTTTTTAAAACCCGACCAGGTATCTTTAGCTATTGGAAAAGGGGGGCACAACATTAAACTTGCAGGGCGTTTAAGCGGCTATGAACTTGATGTTTACAGAGAAGGGGAAATCGATGTTGAGGACGTGGATCTTGAAGAATTTGCAGATGAGATAGATAGTTGGATTCTTGATGAACTGAAAGCTATCGGCTGCGATACAGCGAAATCAGTTCTGGAGATTAGTATTGCTGAACTGGTGCAGCGTACGGATTTGGAGCAAGAGACAATTGAAGAAGTGTTTAAGATTCTTCGCGCGGAATTCGAATAACTAATTGATTAACATCAAAAAAGAAGGGAAATTTATATGGCCGGAAAACCAATAAGATTAGGAAAAGTAGCTGGTGAGCTCAATGTCGGGATCTCCACTCTTGTAGAGTTTCTCGAATCAAAAGGTATTAAGATTGAGATGAATCCAAATACCAAACTTCTTCCGGAGCATCACGAAATCCTCCAAAAGGCATTCGCTGCGGATCAATCTCTAAAAGAGCAATCGAAATTCTCCGGAAACCCTCGTGAACGCAGAGAGTCAGTTTCCCTTCGTGATTCAAAAGCAGAAGGAAATGTTCCTGAGTTGGAAGAGGAAGCGGAGACTGAACCGATCAACGTAGAGGAAATAAAACGCATTGTAGCGGAAGATCCAAAGAAAGAAGAAGCGCTGTCTGGCAAACAAGATCGGGATGGAGATGTTCAGGTGAATAT
>JBIKYP010000081.1:0-10453 GCA_044355195.1 Crocinitomicaceae bacterium
GCACGTCAGTTTCTGGATTATGAACCGGGCATCCATTATCCACAATTGCAAATGCAGTCGGGGGTAACGGGCATCAACACGATCCGTATCTATAACCCGATCAAGAATTCGGAAGACCACGATCCGAAAGGGGTGTTCATTCGTAAATGGTTGCCCGAACTTTCAGAAATACCTGATCACCTGATCCATGAACCCTGGAAGTTAAGTCCTATCGAAGAAGAATTTTATCATTGCCGCATCGGGGTGGACTATCCTGCTCCAATTGTTGATCTGGAGGAATCTCGTAAAAAGGCAAGCGATAGCGTGTATGCTTTTCGTAAAGGTGCATTCGTGAGGGAAGAAGGTGAACGAATCCTTAATAAGCACGTGAGTAATCCGCGAAATAGAGCGAAGAAAAAAGGCAGCAATCAACTGAACATTCCCCTTTAGTGAGTTGTTGATTAAGCAATGAAAACGGTCAAAAAACAGCACCTTCCCGAAAAAACCTGTCAAAGTTGCGGACGTCCATTTGCCTGGAGAAAGAAATGGGAGAAAGTGTGGGAAGATGTGAAGTACTGTAGTGACCGATGTCGTTCCAATCGTTACCAACATGACACGACATAAAACCTCGACGCTCCGCTTGATTCTTGGCGATCAGCTGAATGCAGAACATTCCTGGTTTCGTGAGCAAAATACTGAAGTGACCTACGTGATGATGGAGATCCGAAGTGAAACGGATTACGCTCCTCACCATATCCAAAAGGTGGTCGGTTTTTTTGCTGCGATGCGCCATTTTGCTGCTGAATTGAAAAAAGCCGGACATAAGGTTAACTATCTGAGTCTTGATGATCCGGAGAATAAACAGTCTTTTTCGGAGAATTGTAGTCACTTGATCGCTTCGTTGAATATCCAAAAATTCGAATATCAGGAACCCGATGAATACCGAGTAGACCAGCACTTGAAAGAATTTACGCGCTCGTTGTCCATTCCATATTCCATGGTATCGAGTGAACATTTCTTCACGGATCGCAATGAGTTAGCGGATTTGTTTCGTGGGAAGAAGACCTATCTCATGGAAAGTTTTTACCGGGCTATGCGAAAGAAACATGGGGTGTTGATGGAGGGTGACCAACCTTTAACCGGTCAGTGGAATTACGATCACGACAATCGTAAAAAACTTCCGAAAGGTCATTTGGTAAAATCACCTATACTGTTTGAGAACGATGTAACAGAACTCGAAGCTCTGATTCGGTCTAGTGGAATAAAAACCATTGGTAACATTGACTCGAAGCGCTTTATCTGGCCGGTGAATCGGGAGCAGTCATTGCTCCTTTTAGAACATTTTGTGACAGAATGTTTACCGTTGTTCGGTACCTTCGAGGATGCTATGACGACTGGTTCATGGTCGGTCTACCATTCTCGCTTGTCTTTTGCGATGAACTTAAAAATACTTTCTCCTAAGGAAGTGATCGAGGCGGCAACTCTTATCTGGGAGAAAGATACGGAGAAGATCAGTTTCAATCAATTGGAAGGTTTTGTACGTCAGATACTCGGTTGGCGAGAATTTATGCGAGGAATCTATTGGGCACATATGCCGGAATACAATCAAATGAACTTTTTTGATCACAATGCCACTCTTCCTGAATGGTACTGGACAGGTAAAATAAAAATGAACTGTCTTAAACATGCCATTGGTCAATCGTTGGAATATGCTTATGCTCATCACATTCAACGACTTATGATTACCGGTAATTTTGCACTGTTGGCCGGTGTACATCCTGATGAAGTGGATCGATGGTATCTTGGGATTTATATTGATGCGCTTGATTGGGTGGAGATTACGAACACACGAGGTATGAGTCAGTTCGCTGATGGGGGAATCGTGGGGACGAAACCGTATGTCAGTTCCGCAACCTATATCGATAAGATGAGCGATTACTGTGGCAGTTGCTATTACAAGAAAGCTGAAAAATTAGGTGGGAAAGCATGTCCGTTCAATAGTCTGTACTGGAATTTTTATGACCGCCACACTGATAAACTGAAACGTAATCCGCGCATTGGTATGATGTATAAGGTGTGGGAAAGAATGTCGCAACACGACCGGACGGCAATCCTCGAACAAGCCAAAAAATACCTTGAACGTATAAATGAACTATGATGAAACGATCGATCGTTTGGTTTAAAACAGATCTGAGGATGACCGATAACGAGACATTGGTCAGAGCTATCGCTTCTTCAGATGAGGTAATTCCCGTTTATTGCCTGGATGAACGACTCTTAAAGGAGGAATTCATGGGGTTTAAACGGATCGGGACCTTTCGACTGAAGTTTCTACTAGAATCGATAACAGATCTGGAAGCCTCCTTGCGTTCAAGAGGTTCGGGACTCATTTTTCGAATCGGAAAACCGGAAGAAGTCTTACCGGAGTTGGCTCGGAAATATGGTGTTACCAAAGTATTCTCAAAAAAGGAAGTGGCCATTGAGGAGAAGATAATTCAGGCCTCAGTTGAAAAAGCCCTGTGGAAGCAAAATTGTGTGTTGGAGGATTTCAGTACAAGCACCTTATATCATGCCTTAGATCTTCCGTTTGGCATTAAAGATATTCCCGAATCATTTTCAAGCTTTCGCAAGCGCATTGAAAAGGAAACTCCGATTAGAACGTGCATCGAACCCCCGAAACAGATCAAAAGCCCACATATTCCGGCATTACAAGTGCCTTCTATGGTCGAATTAGGATTTAAGGAACCAATTAACGATGCGAGGACAGTGTTGAACTTTAGTGGCGGAGAAACGGAAGCGTTGAAACGTTTGGAACATTATTTTTTCGAGAGCCATTCGTTGTCCAACTACAAGGAAACACGCAACCAATTGATTGGAGCAGATTATTCCAGTAAGTTTTCGCCGTGGTTGGCTCAAGGGTGTATTTCACCTCGTTTCATCTATTCTCAAGTTAAACGTTACGAAGAAAGACACGGAGCGAATGATTCCACCTACTGGCTCATTCTTGAACTTATTTGGCGCGATTTTTTCCGTTTTATGATGAAGAAGCATGGAGCTCGTCTGTTCCATTTCAAAGGATTTAACGGACAGTTGCCTCCGGGAGCAAGTCAGGATAGAGCACTTCTTCAAAGTTGGATTAATGGAACAATGGGAGATGCTTTTGTAGATGCCAATATGCGCGAATTGAAACATACCGGTTTCATGAGCAATCGCGGACGGCAGAATGTGGCATCTTATCTGATTGATCGGCTCCAATTGGATTGGCGTCTCGGTGCAGCCTATTTCGAAGAACAATTGATCGATTACGATGTTTCATCCAATTGGGGAAATTGGGCTTACCTCGCGGGAGTAGGAAACGATCCTCGGGGGAAACGCGTGTTCAATACTGAAAAACAAGCAAAGGACTATGATGCAGACGGAGCGTATCGGATGCTTTGGATAGATTGATTTAGTGGAACAAGGCTTGTAGTGAGCTTGCCGAAATGAGCATAGAGCTTAGAACCATCTAATTAAAATCCATGTTCCATTCTCCATCAGCGCAGCGATCTATATTCTATGTTTCATACTCAAAAAAGAAAAACTATGAACGACACATCAAACTACTGCCATTACAGCGATCTGCCTTCACCGTTGGCCTACGTTCAGTCGAAAGAGGAACCAAAAAAGGAGGGACCGGCATTGACGGACGAAGACATTGACCGCATCATTGAAATGGCTTGGGAAGACCGCACGCCTTTTGATGCGATTGAAAAACAGTTTGGAATGAAAGAGGCTGATGTAAAAGAGCTCATGAAACGTGAATTGAAATTTAGTTCCTACAAGCGTTGGCGGGAAAGGGTAGAGAGCTGTCAGACTAAACATCGTAAAAAACGTGCTGGAGATATCTCAAGGTTCAAATGCTCCAGACAGCGTTCAATTAGTGGGAATAAGATAAGTAAACGCTGAAGTTAACCAATCTTTAGCGTGGAAAGTCCGCCGTCAACATGCATTATTTGACCGGTAATCCAAGATGATTTTTCGGATAACAGGAAGGCCGCCATTTCTGCAATGTCACTTGCTTCACCTATCCGTTTCATAGGGTGACGTTGACCATTGGCTTCAATTTTTTCGGGATTGTTAAGTAATTTTTCCGCAAGTGGAGTGTTGGTCAACGATGGTGCAATTGCATTAACTCGGATAGTTGGGGCAAATTCAGCAGCGAGAGATCGGGTTAGACCTTCGATCGCACCTTTGCTTATGGCAACTTGAGAATGGAAAGGAAATCCTGTTTGAACGGCAACGGTTGAGAATAAAACGATCGAACCTTTTCCTGAAGCTTTTAATTTGGGAAGGATGGGTTGTAGTATTCGCACCGCACCAAGAACTTGAAGATTCAGATCCGCCAAAATGGCTTCTTCTTTTATCCGGTTAAATGGCTTTAGATCTATTGCTCCGGGGCAATATACAAAACCATCCAATTGTTCCGGCAGAAAACTCAGGTCATGTTCTGTCTGGGTAACGTCGAGTTGATAAAAGTTTTTATAGCTACCGCTTGGTTTGTGGGTTAGGAAGGTAGAGAACACGGAATGTCCTTCTTTGGTCAACTTTTCGTGAAGAGCTTTTCCTATTCCGGATGAACCGCCGATGATAAAGTAATTTGACATATTCTTTTCTGATGTAACAGATGAACATCAATCTTGTTCGCCAGTGAATAGATTACAGGGTTTAATAAGAATGGCGTTACAGAAAAGAGCTACTTTTTGAACTCAAAGTTTTATCTGAATTGTCAAAAACATCGTTCTTCCATTGCCGGGCAGTATCCCCGGACCCGGATACCCACCTGCGCGACGTGTAGCATAGCGTGTATCGGTGAGGTTGTTGACACCTGCTTTCAGTGAGTAATTTTCTGAGATCTTTACTCCTAGTCCGGCATCATGAACAATGTATGCATCCAGAATCCCTGTAGTAGCAGTAGCGTTCGGTTTGATTGTGTTTTCAGCATTTGTGAATACCTGATCTACAAAATTGCTCTGAAAAAATGCATAAAAACGTTTGTGTGTGAAATTGATTCCTCCACGGAAAATATGTTTTGGTGCATATTCAACGCGTTTTCCTTCGATCGCTTTTGCAGGATCTACGGCGATTTCAGGATTGTTCCAACTCGTATAAATGGCATCTGTGTAGGTATAATTCGCATGCAGTTTCAAGCTTGTTCGCTTCTGTTTAGCTTGACACAGTGCGAAAACATTGGCTTCAACAAATGCTTCTATTCCTTGACTGATAGAGTTTCCTATGTTAGTAATGAAGTTACTGCCATTCTGGCTTAAGGTTCCAATGCGATCAGCGTAGAACAAGCGAAAGTAATTCACGTCGAAAGTCAGCACATCTTTCAATTTCCCGCGAATACCCGCGTCGAAGTTATATCCAGAGGCATCCCTTAGATTCGGATCAACTACATCGGTTGTGGCGGATGGAGTGAGTTGAGAATACGTTACAGGACGGTATCCCTGAGAAAAATTGGAATAGATGTTCGTTTTTTCATTTACTTTCAATTCACCGCCCAATCCAAGTAAAATTACAGCGCGGTTCATGTTGTTTCCTTCGATGGTTCCTGTATTGGATGTGTTGATACGTCCGTGCACACTGGATTGAATCAACTCATAACGAACACCCGGTACAAAAGACAAGCGTTTTCCGATTTTAAGCAATTGTTCCGCAAAGAATGCCTGATTTGATGTAATTAGAAATAGTTCTTTTTCGTATTCATTTCCATTGTTCAATTGAACGATGGTAAGGTCATAATCTGCTCCTGTAGATCCGATTGCTTTTTGTTTGCGGTCAGTTTGACCTGTGTAAGCACGAACGCCTGCGGTAAAAGTTTGTTCCGGCCCGAACAATGAGAATTTCTGCGCTACACGCAATTCAGTTCCTACATTGGAGTACCAGTCACGGTCGACTTGTCTGTTTGCGTAGTCCATTGTGGTGCTGCTAATAACATCAGCTGTTGTAATACCTTTAGTAAAGCCAACACTATTGCGTTCTGCAATCGTTGAAAATACGCGAAGGTCGAATTGCAGGTTTTTAGTAGCCTCAAAGGTAGAGTTGAATTGTAATACATTCCACGGTGCAGAGAACCAGTTGCGCTCACGTGAAGATTGAGAAGCATCTAATTGGAACAAACTGTCGGTCAGTCCACCAGACTGCTGACTTAAATAGTTGGAATGCGTGTATTGTAATCCCATAGAAAGACGTTTGGTCATTTGCATTTTTGCAGAGAAGAAGGCCGTGGTTGAAGCATATTGCGAATTTTGTCGCCATCCATCTGCATTTCGGTGGTGAATGAATCCATAGTATGAAAAACCTTTCATTTCTCCGCCAATGGCATTGTATGTATTGAATAAACTGTAACTTCCAACTGTCTGTGAACTTTCGAAACCAATCTTTTTTCCGGAAATGCGATCTTTCATAACATAATTCACCATTCCACCAAACTGTGAGCCGTATTGCAAAGAACCTGCTCCTCGTACAATTTCGATTCGATCCAGTGCTTCTGTCGGAGGGGTATAATACGCTTCAGGGTAACCAAAGGCTTCCGAACTGATGTCCGAACCGTTTTGGCGCATATTGAATTCCCAGGAGCGATTCGGACTCAATCCTCTTGTAGCAATTCCTGTCTGTATTCCTGAACCGTCATTTTCCCAGATCATAATACCTGGTACTTTCTGAAAAAGCTGACGTGTTGAATTTGTTGATAGATCAGCATCAGATTCTCCTGGACGGATGACATCGTTCTTCTTGGTGGCAAAAATGATCGTTCCTTCCAATTCTTTTAGGCGTTCGTGATCGTTTTTGTCTTTTAATTGAAAAACATCCACCCGTTTTAAATTTCTTACAGAGTCTTTTTGAGCAAATAGTAAACCGGTAACGACTGAACCGATGAGGGTTAAAAATAGCTTCATCTGAGTGAAATTTTGATGTCGCAAAGAAAGGATGATGACCTCACTCGGCCAATACCAAAAATGTGGTATTTTAGAATTATTCTAAATAGCAACGTTTAGCTACATGCGGGACAATTTCCTGCAATCGTTAGTTGATATTCAGTTGCTTTGTAGTTTGCGGGTAGTTCGATAGCAATGGGTTTTTCTGTAATACATTGGATCGTTCCACAGGAAATACAGCTGAAATGAATGTGTTGATGGATATGTTTTTCTGTGTGTTGACATGCTTTACACGCCGCGTAATTGACCACGCCGTTAATGTTCACGATTCGGTGAATCAGAGACTCATTTACCAATCGCTCGAGAACACGGTAGGTGGTTACACGATCACAACTGCCTTCCAGTTTTTCTTGAAGTAGTGCATGTGAGATAGCTGATCCATGTGAATGTATCAGTTCAAGAATACGCTGTCTAGCTATTGTGTTTCTGGTTAATTTGGTCATTAAAACAAAAATAAAAGTAATTTATTAATGCAACAAAGTTTTATTTATATTTGCAACAGAATTGCATTTAGCCAAATGAAGGTGAAATTACTTTTTGTGTTGTTTACTCTATTCTCGATGAGCGTAACTTTCGGACAGCGCTCTTTATCTGGCGTTGTCAGCGATTCACTCACGGGGTCAGCGATTCAAGACGCACAAGTGATGCTTTTGGAAAGTGACCAAGTAGCGTATACCACAGCAAAGGGGGAATTTACGTTTCTTTCGATTCAGCGTCTATCCATAACCATGAAGATCATTGCATCGGGTTATCAATCCAAATTGATTCAGATCGGTTCCAAAGATTCGGTGATAGCAATTAGGTTGCAAGCACAGCACCTCGACCTTCAGGAAGTAACCGTTTCAGGATTGGCAGTACAGTCGCGTAACCAGAATGCTTTTCACATTGAAACCCGGAAAGTAAGCGCGTTGAATGATGTTCCTTCTACCACGATGGGGGAACTGATTGCTAAAATACCTGGGGTATATCAGTCCGGACTTGGATTAGGAATTTCCAAGCCTGTAATTAGAGGGTTGCAGGGCATGCGTGTCGTGAGCCTCATGAATGGGATGCGCATCGAAGCTCAACAATGGGGAGGTGATCATGGAATGGGCATGGCAGAATTGGGAATAGGTTCTGTGGAAGTGATCAAAGGTCCGGCTTCGTTGCAATACGGTGCAGATGCCCTAGGCGGCGTAATTCATTACAGTGATCTGCCTCCTGCCGCGGTTAATTTCATCGAAGGACAAGGACAAGTTCTAGTGCAATCTGCTACTTTAGGAGGTGTTGCACGTATGGCATTGAGACAATCGGGTACCAAATGGCGCTATATGGTAGGGGGAAGCCTTGCAAATCATGCAGATTTCAGGTTGCCAAGTGGAAAATATGCCCAGAACTCCCGCTTCAATGAAGAAGTGGCTCGTGGAGTGATCTCCTATACTTCAGGAAAAGGTCTACACAACCTAAGATACACCTACAACCGAACCATTACAGGGATTCCGGGTCATACCCATGACTCGTTAGCTACCTTTCAGGATTTTCAAGTGACAGGCCAAAAAAGGTATTACACTTTGCCTGCACAGTTTTTCAATAATCACTATTTGAGTTTTGACAACAAATGGTTCTTGAAGCGTGGTGAGCTTTATTTACTTGCTGCGTTTACTCAAAATCGTTTGATCGAATACGATGAAAAAGTGACTATCCCAAGTTTGAGTATGACCTTGCGAAACACATCGTACAACTTGCGTTACACCCGAAATTTGATTGCCGGAAAATGGATTTCAGGAGTGATGGGCATGTTTCAGACTAATGCGAATGCATCCAATGCTTCTGATCAGCTTATTCCGGATTCGAGAACCATCGATAATGGGGCGTACAGTACCTATTTGTTTTCAGGGAAAAAGATCAATTTTCAGGCAGGGGTACGTTACGACCTTCGGCATATCGATGTGCTTCCTGATTCTGTGAAACGATCATTTGATTTCCAAGGATTCAATGGTGCTATCGGGTTGGTGTGGCATTCTTCCAAAGCGATCGTTCGCACGTCTGTTTCTTCCGGATTTAGAGCACCACATCTCACCGAATTACTATCGAATGGCTTTCACCATGGGGCGCTTCGTTTCGAAATTGGAGATGTAACACTCGTTCCGGAGAAAGCGACGCAATTAGATATTACTGCTGAATGGCAGGCAGAACATTTTTCGTTCATTCTGAATCCGTATGTCAATTACATTCGTGACTTTATCTCATTACAACCCCAGGATTCTATCGTAGATGGCATTCCGGTTTTTCGTTACAATGCGATACCTGAAGTGTACTATTACGGCGCAGATGCAGGATTCCATTTTCACCCGCATTTTTTGCATGAACTGCATTTGGAATCAACTATTTCCTTTATTGATACTTACACACAAACGGATAGCGCTATTGCCTTTATTCCTCAACCACGTATTCAAACCCAGTTGAAATACGGATTTAACAAAGGAAAAATGGTAAAATTCAAAGAAGTAGTGCTGCAGCATGTTTGGATGGGAGATCAGTCGCGTGTTGCGTTTTATGAGTTGCCTTCGAAACAATTTCAGCTTCTCGATATCGCATTGCATTTTACCTTTGGCAACAAAGAATCGTATGACCTCAACATCGGTTGTAAAAACATATTAAACGAAACCTATATAGACCACCTGTCGCGCTTAAAGAACATCCAAATGCCTGGTGTAGGCAGAAATTTTTATGTCAGTTTTAAATACGTTTTTAAATCAAAATCAAGTAAATATGAAAATTAAAATTAATGTGATGATCTTGTCTTCGTCATTGTTCATGTTCTTTGGAACAACATCCTGCAAAAAGAATAAGTGTCATGAATGTCATTATGACAAAAATGGGGCAGAAGTTGAATTAGGTGAAAAATGTGGAGATGACCTAAAAAATCTTGAAGCGAACGGCTACACGGACGCTACAGGAACATACACGGTACACTGCCACGAGCATTGATCCGGTTTTTCTTTTTCGATCCCTTTTTACCTTTTTTGTCTTTCTTCATTGGGAAACCACAACTTTGACAAAGTTTATGTTGTTTCATGGACTTTAATAAATGTATCCAAATCAAACGTCTTGAATTTATTAATCCTTTTTGAAAAATATCAAAAAGGATTTTTTGCTTTATCTAAAAAGCATTATGTTTAATTGCTTTATTTAAAAATCATAGCTTATATGTGCTTTATATAAAAAGCATTTTGTAAATTTGCTTTATGTAAAAAGCAATAGATGCAAAGTTTATTATTCAAATCAAATAAAAAAATTGCTAATTCAGGTGATAAAATTAAACGGTTGATTTATGATGACATTCACTGGGATGAGCGATTAATTCTTTTGTTAGGTTATCGAGGAGTTGGAAAAACAACACTTATGCTTCAGCGTCTAAGGGAATTTGGCGACAAAGGAATCTATTTTAGTATGGATGATTTGTACTTTGAAACAAATCGTCTGGTAACTGTTGTTGAAGAATTATACACTTTAGG
>JBIKYP010000059.1:0-14263 GCA_044355195.1 Crocinitomicaceae bacterium
GTGTAGGTATAACTTGTGTAAATTCCCTCGTGTTTCCATCTATCAGAATGTCTAGGTTCGCGGAAAAATTTGAGAAATATTTTTTTTGTTTGGTTTTTCTTCGGGTAATACTTGCCGGCATCATTTTCACCGTAATCATGATCATCCCACGTGGCTATAATAGGAACTGAACGACGAAATAGCTTGAAATTTTCATTTTGTGCCAGTTTACGGTATTTTTTTCTCATAACACACATGCGCCTCGTGTCACCGTAGATATTATCTCCTAAAAAAATAAACAGTTCCGGCTGATGGGTTAGAATGTTGTGGAAGATACTTAAGGGTTTATCCTGATGACCACATGATCCGAATGCAATTTTTGAGGGTAGCATTTGAGCATTTATGTCCAAACCGTTGATCAAGAGGATAGAAATAAGAAGTTGTTTCATCGGATACAAGATAACAAATTAATTTTTCCGAAGTATGATTACTTATTACACTATTTTCATAACATGAAATTTATAGATCCGATTTTTCAGAGTAAAGAGAAAATAAATGAGGGTGTCTTTTTCAAAAGAATGCGAAAAGTAAGGAAACATAAGCTGCTATTCAGGTCGTTCACAACAGGGTAATGTCGACGGCTCTGGTACATTTAAGGATGTACGAAAATAAAAGTAAATCTGCTGTGGATCTAAAACCATATATCATGGAACGAGTGTCGGAGATTACAAACTCTATTGGAATCGCTCATACGATTGATGTTATATATGAGCTGGATGCTATTAATTTAGATGTCTCCTCTGCTATATCAATTGGTTTGATTTTGAATGAGTTAATTGCCAATTCAATTAAGCATGCCTTTAGGGATGTGCAAAAACCCAGTATTGAGATTTCTTTAAAAAAGATGGAAGGCAATTGGATTGAGCTGATATTCAAAGTTAATGGCAAAGGCATGTCGCTGGAAAAGGCTGTCCAACGTGGAATCGGCATTGGATTGATTCAATCGTTGACTGATCAGTTGGATGGAACCTGTGCCTTTCTTAATGAGCAAGGAATGACGTTTTGCTTGGCGATTCCAAATAATGAATGAAGTTTGTCTTTTTAAAGGTTCAGATGTTGATTGTTTGTCTGAACAGACCTTTGCCGAAATCAATCACAATGCTATATTTGGATGATGAATTTTTTTTCGAGTCTTATAGCATTATTATTTTTTGGATGCGTTTTGTTCTCATGCGACACGTCAACGGAAAATCGAAATGAACGATGCGATTGTCTTGCGAACGAGAGGAATGAATTTATGCCGTATTTCCCGTTAGTAAAACCTGACGATTTAAAGCATGAGCGACGCTACGCTTGGCGTTTTTTTAAAAGGGTGTTGAATGATGAAAAGTTCAATGGTCAGTTTCTTGTGGCTAAGAATGGACGGGTCTTTTTTTACAAAGCTCAAGGCTATGCCAATTATGATAAGAAGAAGAAAATCAGGCTACATACGCCAATGCACGTGGCTTCAGTAAGTAAGGTTGCCACAGCTTTATGCATTTTAAGGCTGGCAGATCACAAAAGAATCATATTAGATGCCGACATTCGAAGATATTTGCCTGAGATACCTTATTCCGGAATTTCAGTTCGAATGTTGTTGAATCACAGGAGTGGAATTCCGTATTATGGTTATTTTGTATATGGTAACTGGGACAGGAAAAGGCAGCTGCATAACAGAGACCTTTTGTCATTGATTAACAAGAACAAATTCCCGTTAAATTTCATACCGGATTCTAAATTTTCTTACTCTAATACAAATTTTGCTCTTTTGGCTCTTATTGTGGAAGAGGTAACCGGCAAAGAATTCCCCAAGGCCATGCGTGAATGGATCTTCGACCCGATTAGAATGGATGATACATTTGTATTAAGCGCTGAGTTGGATGCACAATCTTTCTCTTTGTCGTACAATTCGAAATTTATTGATCAGGGATTTAATTTCCTGGATGCCGTTTATGGGGATAAGAATATGTACACTACTGCTCATGACTTGTTGAAAATGGACATGGCTACTTATTCTGATACTTTTTTGAGTGACTCACTCAGAAAACAGATGTTTAAAGGATACAGCTATGAACACGATGGAGTCAACAACTATGGATTGGGAATTAGAATGAAGGAAATGAAAGGGCGTGATCCTTTTTTCTTTCATACCGGATGGTGGCACGGAAATACATCGTGCTATTCCAGTATGCGAAGTGATACCATTTGTGTAGTAGCCTTATCCAACCTATACACTCGAAGCGTCTACAATATTGGAATGCTTTCCGTTAAGTTTGGAAATTATCCTTACGACTATAGCGATAATCCTCTTGATTAAGTGAACCGAATTAGTGGTGGTGTCCACCAGGACCATGAACGTGTCCATGTGAGATCTCATCAGGTGTAGCCGTTCGTATGTTCGTAATTGCTCCTTTGAAATGAAGATCGATGTCCGACAAGGGATGATTGAAATCCATTTTAATAGTCTCTTCAGTGACTTCAAGTATCGTTCCTTGCAGCCGATTTCCTTCATTGTCCGACATTGGAATGATGGAGCCAACCTGAAACGATTCATTGTCGAACTTGCCTTTCTCATCATAAAAAACATCAATCGGAATCATCGCGATACGATTTTCATCACTTAACCCGTATGCTTCAGATGCTTCAATTGAGAAATCAAATTGATCACCTACTTTCATTCCTTCGATACTTGCTTCAAACTTTGGGATGATCCCTCCAACACCAAACAGGAATACCATTGGGTTTTCGACAGTTGTGGCTTCGATTTTTTCTCCGGTTTTAAGATCTGAAAGCGTGTATTGTAAGGTCACCACCATGTTTTCTGCAATTGTCATTTTAACCATTTAATAGGGTAAAAGTAGGGAATAAATCATGCGTCCATTGAAATAATTTGGGCTTCCTGTTATATTCTGTTAATTCCATCGTTTATTGAGCATTACATCTTACCTTTGTGTTAGTTCTTTGGGGTCGTTTTTGGATTTGACAGCAGTAGTGTTCGTCAGGTGCAAGCATGCAGAGCGTAGTGGTGAAGCTCTTTAATATCTTGTCACGAACAATAATTGACAATACGTCATACGCACTTGCTGCTTAATTAACGGAATGTTAATAAGGCTTAATCTCGGTGAAGCACAGTAGCTGAGACAAGTACTTCCTCTGATGCGCCGTCCATTTGCATTGGTATACGGAAGTTCATCTTAATGGACTGGCAGAAATGACACCGTTAAGTTTCTGTGAGACAACAACGGTTAAGTCCGGATCGTGGGTGCCTCTATCCGTCTCCGGATCGAAAATCAATTAAAGGATAAGCATGTAGAAAGCTTGAAGTCCCGCTGTTTGGACGAGCGTTCGAATCGCTCCGACTCCACCTTTGCCCTGCGTAGTCCATTTCTTTTAGACGACTGCGCAGGGCTTTTTAGTTCAGAGACTTGATATATTGCATATTTGATTAAAAATTTTTCATGAGTAAATTTCTTCAATTCCTAATCTGTATACTATTCATTACGGAATTTAATTCGCAAAACATAAATGTTTCTGGAAAAAAGATATTTGATGGTGAACCCTTTTTAACTATCGACCCTGTAAATCAGCAACATTTGGTTGTTGCTTGGATGGGAGTAGAGCTTGGCCAGAAAATTACGATCAATTCGTCAGTTTCAGAAGATGGAGGACTCACATGGTCTTCTCCTATTTGGCAGCCACATCAAGTTGCAGATAATTCCTCTGCGGATGTCTCGATGGGTTTTGATAACAATGACAATCTCTTTATGGCCTATATTGATTACGACAATGTAAATTTCCTTAATGGTGGGATCTATGTGAGAAAGTCAGTGGATGGCGGTTATACATGGGGACCCTCTGTTGAGGCGATATCCATTGCAGATTGCCCGAATAAACTTTGTATTGACCGTCCCTGGATGGTCGTTGATGGTACAGGTGGACTGAATGACGGAGTGATCTACATTACCTCAATGAATGCGGATCAACCAAGTTCAATTAAACCTCCATATAATCCTTATCTGAGCGTCAGTGTTGATGGTGGAAACACCTTTCTGACGCCTCGATTTCTTGATACACTTAATTTCCTGTCGGGCAGTACGATTACGCAACCCATGGCTTCACCAGTGGTGACTTCCGATGGCGAGTTCATAGCAATCTATCCTTCGTATGAACCCACAGCACAGGGTCCTTTTGCACACTTGTTTCTTGGCAGAAGCATTACCTCCGGTGTGGATCTGTTCCATACTGATGCTTATTCATGGACTGGAAACACTATTTCGGATCCATATGTAAAAAGAGGTGCTCTTCTAAAAAGCGATCCATCTGACCCGAATCATTTAGCGTATTTCTTTTTGAGTCAATTATCCTCTGAAACAGACATCTATTTTATGGAATCCTTTGACCGGGGTCAAACATGGAGTGCAAAGACCAGAGTTAATCAGGATCCTTTGGGTAACGGGAAATTACAGGATCTTGTATGGGCTGATTTTGATCTGGATGGAGATCTGGTTATATGTTGGCGTGACCGCAGATCAGCTGCAGGAACGGGATACTCGCAAAACACAGAGATCTACGGGGTAGTGAGATGGCATGGGAATAGCTCATTTGAATCTGATTTTACTATCTCAGATCAATCGGTGCCGCATCAAAGTATTCTTGAAGGAAGTGGAAATGATTTTATGTCAGTAAGATTGTTGAATGACACCTTGTATGCTGTTTGGGGCGATGTGAGAACAGGTATTCTTTCTGTCTATTTGAATAAAATGTCTCTGCATTCAGGAACTCAATCCATTTCAACGATTTATAGTGACCTGAAAGGAGTTCTTATTTACCCTAATCCAACTGATCACGAAATACATTTTAAAAATGACGTGCTCGCTGAAGAATTTACAGTAACATCAATCGATGGTAAGATCCTTTTGAAAGGTGGTAATGTTTTTGTGATTGATGTTAAAAGTTTGTCTCGGGGTAGCTATGATCTGGAGTTGAAGGTCAAAGGAGTGGTCTATAGAACTTCATTTTTGAAGGAGTGAAGCTTGACTTGGTTTGTTACAATTAAAATACCTCTTCCACTATGCAATTCTTTTATTACATTTGTTTCAATGGGCAATTAGCTCAGCTGGTTTAGAGCACTACCTCGACAAGGTAGGGGTCACTGGTTCGAACCCGGTATTGCCCACTAAAAGAAAAGTGCTGTTTCGCAAGAAATGGAGCTTTTCTTTTTCCTCAATACTTACACTCTTAAAATTTTCTTCACTTCATCATCGGTGACTTGTTGAAAATCCTCATAAAATGCTCCAATAGCGTAGAGATGCTCTTCGACCTGTGGACAAATAAATTCATCAACTTCGGGTTTTAACAGTTTCTCGGCATCAGATGAGGCTATAGGCACTGCAAGAATGATGCGTTCAGGATTCATTTGTTTCAATTCATGAATACCACATAGTAAGGTCTGACCGGTTGCAGCGCCATCATCAATTAACAGTGCCGTTTTCGATGATAAATTGAAAGAAGAAACTTCATTAGTAAGTAAGGTCTGTCTTTGAAGAAGCTTTTCTCGTATGGCATGAAGCACAGTGTTGAGTTCTTTTTTATTTAATAGTCTACGCTCGTCTAATACAAATGTCTTCAAACCACATGCTCCAATTGCTAACTCTTCATTTCCGGGTTGACTGATCTTTTTAATCATTAATAGATGGACAGGAAGTTTAAAGTATGCTGCGATAGGTTCTGCTACAGCAACACCTCCTCGCGGTATAGCAAACAATAGAGTTTCTTGCCCTATGTATTTCTTTATGAATGGCAGAAGCTTCGTGCCTGCATCTTTTCTATCGATGTAATAAATCGAAGACACTTTACCTAGGGCTTGTTTCAACTTTATTTCGTACGATGGTCTTGTCTCCTTTTAATGAATCTCCCCTATTCGAGTAACGATAAACTCTAAATTCTTGATTTTGGTTTTCGTTGCAGCAGGATTTGCAACACATTCGCTTCATGTTATAGGGAGATTCTAGGTGTTTTGAACAGTTATGTTTTCTGCATAATCTGTAATCTCCACTAAATACAATAGCGGTTATTCCAACCAGAAAAACAATTATACTAAAACTAACTGTTACGTATCCTACTGTTCGTGACAGCCAACCAAGTCCCTCACGTCTGACGTAGGATAGAAAATACAAGCCAATCATGGCTAACAGCAGCGAGAGTGATAAAACGAAAATAATTACCGGACAAATCATAACTTTTTTGATTTGAATTTCGGCCTTCTGAAGTATTAAGTACTTCTTATTTCGACTAAAATGGCCAATAATTCATTAAAGTGAACTTTTTAACCTGAAGACGCGAATTGTATTAAGAGACTAATTCAAGTTAAATTAGTACAGTCTCATTACACACATTTTTCAAAAGGTTATCTTTATTTTCATGATTTTAAAAACAATTGGATGAATCGACTTTTTTTAGGATTGTTTTTTGCAAGTGTTAGCCCTGTTTTTGGTCAGTATGCTAAGCAGGATGTAACTGATTATACGGTTCGTCTTTCTGTTTCTGACAGTTCAGATGTTATTTTTATGCATGAAACGATTGTTCTTTTTCGAGCGGATTACTCGGATACGATGTATTTGGATCTTTCGGAATCGATGCTGGTTTCGAAATTAGATGTGAATAAAAGTGCGGTTCAATTTGATAGTAGGGGAAGCGTGGTCATCTTACCTCCGAAGAGTTCGTCGACACTTAAATCTGAGATTGACATTTGGTTTTTCGGTAAGCCGACAGATGGACTGATTATTGGTAAAAACAAATATGGTCAGCGCACCTTCTTTGCTGATAACTGGCCCAATAGAGCAAAGCACTGGATGGCGTGTAATGATCATCCATCTGATAAGGCATTGTTTTCTTTTTATGTCACGGCTCCTTCCCATTATAAGGTGGTGGCGAATGGAAAGTTTATGGGGATGAATGATTTGGGAAATAGCTATTCGCAATGGATTTACAAATCGTCTTTGCCACTCCCGACAAAGGTGGCGGTAGTGGGTATCGCCAATCTAAAATGGAAGGAAGTTGCAACTGTTAACGACGTGCCGGTAATTAGCGCGGTATATCCTCAGAATAGTTCTAAAGCATTGTTCGACCTGGATCTTGCTCCGGAAATCCTGACCTACTTTGACAGTTTGATAGCGCCTTATGAATTTGAAAAATTAATCAATGTTCAGTCAACCACTCGTTTCGGAGGCATGGAGAATGCCGGATGTATATTTTATGATGAGAAAGAACTTAATGGAAAACGAACATCTGAACCGCTAATAACTCACGAAATTGCGCATCAGTGGTTTGGCAATTCAGTAACAGAATCCGATTGGGAACATCTTTGGTTAAGCGAAGGTTTTGCTACCTATTTGACCAATATGTATTTGGAAAAAAAGTACGGAAGAAATCGTTTTCTTGATCAGATGAAAATGGATCGCGAGCGGGTAATTTCTTTTAGTAGAAAATATGACAAGCCTATGGTTGATATAAGATATGGAGACCTCAATCGCATGTTGAATCCAAATGTTTATCAAAAGGGAAGTTGGGTGTTACATATGCTTCGATCTAAACTTGGAGATTCACTTTTTTTACAGGGCATGAGGGATTATTATTTCACTTTTAGGTTGGGAAATTCTGATAGTGAGGATTTTAAGAATGCAATGGAGATTAGTTCGGGAATCGACTTAGGAGTGTTTTTTGAAAACTGGTTGTATAAAAAGGGGCACCCAATATTGAAAACAGTTTTAGATCAAACGGAAAATCAGAAAGTTTTTATCGTTCGACAGACTCAGGAAGAAATCTTTCAATTTTCCTTAAAAGTGCAATTTGAACTCGAAAATGGTGAACTGAAAACGAATTCTTTTGAGATCACAGAACGTGAGCAGATCATTCCGTTACCATCTTATGCCGTGAAGATATTTTCGTACAAATTGGATCCGGATACGCAACTTCTTTTCGAGGAGATAAATTAACCCGGAACACAAAATTGATCCTCCATTTTTGAGCATCGTTTTATTCTTTTGCTTTTGGAGGGTACAGCTTTGAAAATTTATTGCTGCGTCAATATTTTTAACCTAAATAGATCAAATGAAATCAATCTTTTTAGTTTGCATTAACTTCCAAAAGCATCAATTTAATATCAACACGCCTGTTTTTTTGGCGGTCATTATTTGATTTTTCTGGATATACTAATGGATCTCTGTTCGACATTCCAACATATTCCATTCGATTATTTGCAATGCCCCGCTTTCGCAATTCCTTGAATACTGCTTTTGCTCTCTTTTTGGATATTCGGTCATTATTGCCACAACAGACATGTCCACGTATAAGGATAGTTAAATTAGAATTGCCGGATAAATAATTGAACAATCGATCGATCTCACCAATGCTCTCTTTCTGGATCCTCGATTTACCCTCGACGAATTTAATATTTAATAAATACGGCGAATTGTACTTTGGTTTGGCGTTTGGGTTTTTGGTGTCATTCCAAACAGCGGATTCTTCTATTTTATTGTTTTGTGCAATGGCGACCTTTTGCAATTCAATCAGAGAGTCCCGAGATAATTTCGAAAATAAGGAATATCCGATTTCAAGTTTTGATTTGGCTTTTTTAGAATTCTCTTTTGGGTTTAATTCCAGCAATTTAATACCACTTTGAATACCTTTTATTGATGTTATACCGATTCCTGCTATCGCTGTTTTTAGTCTTTTTAAGCACAAGGTATCAACCAAAGCATCTGAATTGGCCGAATCTTTATAAACGTGAATAGATTTTATGATTAATTCTCCTCTCATGTATGTTCGTTCCATTTTTTTCAACTTACGCTCAGAATGAGAAGTAAGCTTGTATTGGTTATGTTTGAAGTACAAGGTTTTAATCGATGTTTGTGACCACAGGTTTAATTGTGCCAGAGAAAAAATCAGGTATAACAGAATTCGTTTCAACGAGATAGTTTGAACTACCGTGAAGATAAAAAAAAGGACGCTTCCCAATGAGGCGTCCTTTTGAATTTCTTAACCGGACATTGTTATTTAAAGGTGTCTAAATTACTCTTTCCATTGATAACAATGCTCTGAACGTTTCCTGAAAAAGTGGCTTCATCACTAGTTAAGTCGATGTGATGAGGGAAGATAATTCCGTCAATCTCTCTAAAATCACTAAAAACGGTTTCAGTTTCAACTGATTCTTCTCCTTCCTTTTGTACAGAAATCGATCGTACTTTCATGAAACTCTTGGTATCGAAATAGTCGTAAGTCTCTGCGCTTCCGTCATTCACTTTTAACACGTATGCATCACCTTTTTCCAGACTTTCGATTCCAAAGAGTTCGTAGGTCATCCCACTCGTAGCATAGTTCATTTCCGGAAATAAACCAATAGATTTATTCTTCGAAGTGATCTCATCAGCTGTCAATTCTTTCTTTCCGGCTTGCATACTTGAGGAACCACCTGCTTTTCCATCAAAATAGGATTTTTGAAAAACCATCCCTTGTCCTTCCAGTTTCTGGCCTTCCAGATTTGGTGCAACCCAAAGATCTGTTGAACTTAACGGAAATGGGATTTGTGCTAAACTTAATTCCGTTTTCTTTTCAACGGATTTTACCTTTTTCAGTTTTTTTGCAGCAGCCTTTTGGGAGGTAGTTTTAGTTACTGCCAAAATATAATTATCAATCAACTCCTCTTTGCTTATGTCGGCCTTTTTCGTTTCTTTAATCGGCTCTCCGAATGCATCGAGGAATTCGATCTTTCCATCCGCATCAAATTGTTTCAGTTTTTCCAAAACTTCTTCGTTCCCTACTACTACAATGTTACAATTCTTGGAAGTGAAATACGTTTGAGCCATCAAAAGGATGTCTTCTTTGGAAACCGATTCTAATCGCTGTAAGTAAGATTGATAGTAATCTTTGTTTAGGTCGTTTCTGATAATATTCAACGCAAATCGAGCAATGGTTTGTGGTCTTTCCAACGAACGTGCAAAACTGCCTGCCATGGATGCTTTTGTAAGGTTGAGTTCATCATCCTTAACGTAATCGTTAGTTATACTGTCAAGTTCCAAATGGATTTGAGCGATGGCAGAATCTGTTACCTCATTTCTGAAGTTACCTCCAACAGATAGCCATGATCCATTTTCAGTGATATTTAGCGAGGAGTAACATCCATAAGTGTATGCTTTGTCCTCACGAAGATTCTTCATTAATCGTGTCCCAAACCCACTCCCTCCGAAGATGTTGTTCAGAACGGTAAGAGGGAGCTGATTTTTGTCACCCGTGCGCATTTTTACAGGGAAGGAAACTTGAATTACCGATTGAACGGCCCCCGGTTTTTTAACGAAGATCACACGGTTTCCTTTGTTTAATTGTCCTTCACCCAAGGTGGTTTTGAAAGCATCGTTGCCTGTCCATTTACCAAAATACTGCTCTGCAATTTTTTGTGCTTGGACTTTCGAGATATCACCCACAAAAACCAGGTAACTTCCTTTTGGTGTGAATGTTTCCTTGTAATAATTTACTACATCATCGCGCGTAATCAAGGCCAATGAAGCCTCAGTCATCACATCTCCATAAGGATGTCCCGGAAAATCGGCTTTTTTTTCAGCGTTATCCGCCATGGTTCCCGGATCACTTTTTGCTGAAATCAACGCAGATTCATTTTGCTTTTTGATGCGGTCGAATTCTGATTGAGGAAAGTTTGCATTGTAAAGTACATCAGAGAAGAGCTCGAGACCTTTGTCCAAATGTTTTGTCAAACAGGACAATGAGATCGAATTATCGGAAGCTTCCAACGATGCTCCAATGTAATCCTTTTCTCCGTCCAACTGATCTTTACTTCGGTTGGAAGTCCCGGAAAGAATAAGGGAGCCTGCCATATCGGAAAGCCCAGCTTTATTTCCTTCTACACGTGGATCAGATCCCATGACAAGGTCAATGGAAACAGTAGGTAACTTGTGGTTCTCAGAAAGTATCACTGTAATTCCATTCGAAGTAGTGAATACTTCTGAATCTTTAATGTTGATGGTCGGAGCCTTCGCTGCAGTAGGACGCACAGAGCGGTCCAGCTGACCGAAAACGACTGCCGGCAAAAGTAATCCGGCAAGGATAATATTCTTTTTCATGATGGTCCGTTATTTAGATTCTTTTGGTAAATAATGCAAGATTACGCGCGCTTCTTGAGTCAGGTATTTTTTAGCTACACGCTGAATGTCCTCACGCGTCACTTTCATGTAAGCCGCTAGTTCAGTGTTCACGCGATTAGCACTTCCATAATACACGTAATTGTCAGCAAGGTTTTCAGCTACACCAGCAATCGTAGAGTTTGAACTCACAAAGTTGTTTTCGAACTGGTTACGTACCTTTTCGAACTCCTCTTGCGAGATCAGCTCATTCTGGATCTTTTCGATCTGAATGTCAAATTCTTTCTGGATATCGTCCAGGTTGATTCCATTTGCTGCGATGGCCGCAAAAATTCCTACACCTCCATCTTCCAATCCATAATTGAAAGAGAAGGCAAACATCGCCATTTCCTTTTTCTCTACGATCGTTTTGTTGATGCGCGAACTTGAGCCTCCCGAAAGAACTTCATTCATCATGGAGAGGGCATACGCATCTGCATCTGATTGCGCCGGGAATTTGTATCCCATGAAAAGAGCAGGTAATTGGATGTTGTCATAAACCACATCTTTTTTAACACCACTTAATTTTTCTGTATCCTTGTTCGGACGAGGAATCTCAACCGGTTTTTCAGTTAAAGAGTTGATCAGACGTTTAGCTCCTGCATCTTTCGAATTAAGGAAATCTTTAGCGTCAAATTTACTTTTAGGCATCCCATAGCGCTTCTCAAAATCAGCATCGCTGATGTTCTCAAGGTCACGGAACAAATTGATTGCCTGTCCTTTCGGTATGGATGCGAAGTATTTTTCGATCCATTTTTTGGTTTGCTCAATGTTCAGATCACCGGCGATGGATAGAGTAGCGTTTGCAGGAACATAAAACGTTTTGTAAAAGTTCACGTAGTCTTCTTCCTGTGCTGCGTCCAAATGTTCCATACTACCAATAGGCACCCAGTTGTAAGGGTGAACAGTAAACATTCGGTTGAACATTTCTGTCAAGAAAGAAGCATACGGTTGGTTATCTACGCGTTGTCTTTTTTCTTCCTTAACAACACTTCTTTGCGTTTCGATACCAGTATTGTCTACTTTGGCATGTAAAAGACGCTCACTTTCCAACCATAATCCAAGCTCTAATTGATTTGATGGAAGGATCTCGTAATAGTAGGTGCGGTCCTGCGATGTATTGGCGTTGAGAGCTCCTCCGTTTTTTTCCACCAGCTCACTGTATTCTCCGCGTGGAATGTTTGTTGAACCTTCGAACAACAAATGCTCAAAGAAGTGAGCGAAACCTGTTCTTTGCGGATTTTCATTTTTTGAACCAACATGGTAAAGTATGGAAACCGCAACAATTGGTGTGGCATGCTCCTCGTGAAGAATAACATGTAACCCGTTTGGCAGGTCATACTCAAGGAATTCGATCTTTATTTGAGCCCTCAAGGTGAATGCTGTGAGAACCAAGGCTATGAAAAGGATGCATGTTTTCATTTGAATTCAGATTAAAATCGCTGCAAAGAAAGTTAGAATTTTTAAGCTGGTTACGTATTGTAACATGTTAATTGATGTTAATTGCGTATGCTTTTGTATGCGTTTCCTTTTTGATTCAGTTTTGTCAGTTAGCGTATGGCTGGAAAATTGACTACTTTAGCCCTAATGAATAATAGATTTCTCAGTTTACTTTTTTATATTATTCCTTTCATTGCATTAACTCAAAGGGTAGTCCCTTTCGTTGATTTTAATTACTATTTCCGCTCTTTTGAAAATGATAATTTTCGTCATTTGGAACTTCAGCCTATAGATGAATACAAAGCTGGTGATGATCTGGTAGCATACATCGATACGAGGGGGAATCTGAGAGTCTGGGATGGTCAGAATCGTCAGGACATTTCAAATATGAACGTGAAATATCAGGTTTCAGACTACCTGATGGCCTACACCATTGGTCCTACATTAAATGTTTGGGATCAGGGCAAATTGAAAACACTGACTTCTTTTTCTTCAGAATACGTTGTTAAAGACAGTTTGGTTATCTACCAAGACACGCGATTTAATACAGTTAATGCCTACTGGAATAAGCAAACCTTTGAACTTTACCGATTAACGGATGATTTATACATGCCCGAGGTCATTGGGGAAAACATTGTCGCCTTTCGAGATAATGGAAATTTCTATAAGATTTTTTGGAGAGGCAAGATTTATGACATAGGTGTTTGGAATGGAACAATTGATTTTCAAGCGGGTACAGATGTTTTGTGTTTTAATGATCCGACAACCCGCACATTCGCAATTTTTGAAAATGGAAACTTTGTGGATGTAGAATCATTCTGGATTAAGAAATACAAGGCAGGCAGAGGTTTTATTGTCTACGAAGATCTCAATGGGAACATTAAATATCACAGTTCTTCAGAAACCCTTATCCTTTCTAATTTTACGGCCACATTTTGGGAAGTAAAAGATGATCTTGTCGTGTGGGGCGAAAATTCTTTCGTTTATGCCTATCAGAACGGTCAAAAGTTGCAGGTTGCTAATTTTTCCCTAAAGGATTTCCTGATCAAAAATAATGTGTTTGCCTTCCGTAATGTTGCGGGAGGTGTTAGTGCTTTGGTCAACGGAAAAGTTTATACGATAACGAATCAGGCCGATTGTGAATACGAGATTTATGGAAATGTGATACTCGTAAAGTTGTTGAATCGATCTTTTATTGTTTTTAAAGAGGGTAAAGAGTTTCGAACGTAAATTTCGCTGCTTCTTTTTAACGGGAGAATAGTTCACTGAATTGGATTTGTTAACTGCCTGATGATTCCATATTTCTAATGTATCTTTACGCGGAAAAATTTCAAAAAATAAAATCATGAACAGCTGGTTTACGGTTAAGGTGAAATACACAAAGCAATTAGAAAACGGAGTACTTAAAAGAGTGTCGGAGCCTTATTTGCTTGCAGCTATGAGCTTCACGGATGCTGAAGCTCGCATTTATGAAGAGTTGGGTTCCGTGATCAAAGGCGAGTTTAATGTGGTGGGAATTACGCGAACAGAACTTCATGACATTTTTGCCTACGATGATGCCGATGTCTGGTACAAGGTAAAAGTGACATATGAGGTCGAAGGTGATGGTGATGAAA
>JBIKYP010000053.1:0-17249 GCA_044355195.1 Crocinitomicaceae bacterium
CTTATGATCGAATCACGGAATCTCTTTCATCTCTTATGGTCGATTTTCAGATTCCTTCAATTACTGTTTCTCCAATTGTTGAGATCTTTCCCTATCACGAGAATTTAGATAAGGAAATTGAACGAATGCCTATTTTAGCAGAGGAGTTGCTTCCAACGAAGGGCAAGGTGTTTTCTGCCCCAGGAGAAGATATTGATGATCAAGAAATCCTTCCGGAAGAGGAGGAAAGTGAATTGGAAGACGAATATACCGATGAGGAATAATTATGGAGGATTTTATCCGAAAAATGCGCGATGACCATCGCGAATTCGACAAGGGTAGCCTGGAAGGTTTTTTTGGTAATGAACCATTCGATTTGTTCAAACAGTGGTATGCTGATGCCTACAATTCGCAACCCGAACCTAATGCGTTCGTGTTGTCTACTGCCGGACTAAACAATTTTCCAAGTTCCAGGGTTCTCTATTTGAAAGAACTTTTGGACAAAAAATTTATTTTTTACACCAACTATAACAGTCATAAGGGAAAGGATCTCCTCTCAAATCCCAAGGCCTCGATGCTATTCTTCTGGCCGGGCTTACAGCGCCAGATTCGTATTGAAGGTATGGTTGCAAAGGTGGCAGATGGGCTGAGTGATGATTATTTCTCTACCCGCCCCCGGGGAAGTCAAATCGGTGCTTGGGCTTCTGCACAGTCCGAATTTCTGAATGATCGTGTTGATCTAGAGAAAAAAGTCGAGTATTTTGCCCGAAAATTCCCACAAAAGGTACCTCGTCCGCCTCATTGGGGAGGCTATGAACTTTCTTCGTTACTGGTGGAGTTCTGGCAAGGCAGGTCATCGCGCCTACACGACAGAATCATCTATGAGTGGTATGGGAATGAATGGAATGTTTACCGAAAGAATCCCTGATCATGTTTGAAGTGCACCCTCGGGTATTTAAACTAAAGAACGGTATTAGAGTGGTGTATTTGCAAGCACATGCTCAAGTATCTCATCTGGGAGTTACTATACTGGGAGGATCACGTTTTGAAAAAAGGGGAGAGGAAGGTCTGGCACATTTTCTTGAACATTGCATATTCAAAGGCACACACAAGCGAAAGGCTTTTCATGTTCTTTCGAGGCTCGATTCCGTGGGAGGCGAATTAAATGCGTACACGGCAAAGGAGGAAATGTGTGTGTATGCTTCTTTTATGCAAGAGCATGTGGGACGGGCTTCAGAATTACTTTCAGATATTATTCTGAATTCCAGTTTCCCAGGGAAGGAAATAAACAAGGAAAAGGAGATTGTTATTGACGAAATCAATTCTTATCTCGATAGTCCTTCAGATAAAATCTTTGATGATTTTGAAGCATATCTCTTTCAAGGACACTCTTTAGGAAATAATATTTTGGGAACCCAGGAAACGATTCGTTCCTTTACTAGAGAAAATCTGCTTGGTTTTGTGAAAAGAAGCTTTACAGCTGAGAACATGGTTATATCTTTTGTTGGTGATATGAAGCCCGAAGATCTTCAATATATGCTGGAGCGAGATTTTGAAAAATGCCCTCAAATAAAAGGAGATATACACTACGATCAAAACATTCCTGAGAAAAGGTTCTCCATCAGATCGAAAGAGGCAAACTACCAGTCACACGCGATAATAGGTGGGTTTGCTCCGGGTTACAGTCATGATGCTAGGAGAGGAATGACTCTTTTGACCAATATTTTGGGTGGTCCCGCACTAAATTCTAGATTGACCTTATCGATTCGCGAAAAACATGGTTATGCCTACAACGTTGAGGCGAATTACAGCCCTTATGCAGACACGGGTTATTGGAATATCTATTTAGGTACCGATAACAAAAATCTGGATAAAGCGATAAACTTGGTATATAAGGAATTGAAAACTATTCGAAGTAAGAAATTAGGGGTGCTGCAATTGGCTCGTGCAAAAGAACAATTGAAAGGTCACCTCGCTCTTGGTATGGATAGTAATTCAGGGCTAATGTTGGGATTAGGGAAAAGCTTGTTGTTATTTGATCAAATCGATACTATTCAAGAACTATATGCTGATCTGGACCGACTAAGCTCCGACGAAATTCTTGAAATAGCTAACACCTATTTTTCTCCTGAAAATTGCTCAGAGCTCATTTTTGAGGTAGCTGAAGCAAACTGATCATACTATTTAATTTGTTTCATTTAAGGAAATCAGCATTCGGTTGAACTTTGTTGTATGTGCTAAACGTAGTGATCTATATTTGCTTCAAGTTTAATGGTTATAGTAGTAGATTAGTTTAGGTTTAGAAGCAGTGTTCATCGCTAATGTAATTGAAAATCCTAAATTCAGTTACATATCGTTGAAGGCAAGTTGAGGTCGATCCCGGGAAGCTTTAACGAGTTTGGATCGATTGAAAACGGGAAAGACTCCTCAAAAGGGAGTCTTTTTTTGTTTTAAATGAATAAAAAATGATTTTTTTCTCAAAAGGTGTGTTAAAAATGGGGGTGTTGATAAATTAAATACATAAAAATTTGGATTACCCCCCTAAAAAAGGTGTAATTTCGCAAAAAAAATAATTTTATGGCAACCATTAGACAGCAAGCATACCAGGATGTGCTGAACAGAACTCCAAAACATATTGAATTGAATGGCAAAATTTCTGAGTTTTTTGGAAAAAGTGTCTTTCATATCGAAGTGATGCGTGAATATCTTCCTTCAGATGCATTCAAGTCGATGATGGAAACCATTCAGAATGGAACACAACTGGACCGTAAAATGGCAGATCAGGTCGCTTCAGCCATGAAAGACTGGGCGCTCACCAAATGTGCGACGCATTATACACACTGGTTTCAACCATTAACTGGAGCAACAGCAGAGAAGCATGATGCGTTTTTTAAGCCGGTAGGTCCGGGGAAGGCAATCGAAGCATTTAATGGTGAATTGCTTGTGCAACAAGAGCCCGATGCTTCTTCATTTCCTAATGGTGGAATTAGAAATACATTTGAGGCTCGAGGTTATACGGCCTGGGATCCTTCATCCCCCGCATTTGTTATAGGTAAAACATTGTGTATCCCTACTATATTTATTTCCTATACGGGGGAGTCATTGGACTATAAAATGCCCCTTTTGAAGGCTTTGCACGCAGTTGATCAGGCAGCAGTTGAAGTGTGTCAGTATTTTGATAAAAATGTAACAAAGGTAAATGCAACTTTGGGTTGGGAACAGGAGTATTTCCTGATTGATCAGGCATTGTTTAATGCGCGTCCTGACTTAATGATGACCGGTCGTGCATTGTTCGGTCATGCTCCTGCTAAGGGTCAGCAACTTGAGGACCATTATTTTGGATCCATTCCGGAACGTGTCAATGCATTTATGCGTGAGTACGAATTGGAGTCATTGAAATTGGGAATTCCGGTTACTACACGCCACAATGAAGTTGCGCCCAATCAGTTTGAATGTGCTCCTATTTTTGAAGAGTGTAACCTGGCAAACGATCATAACCTACTACTTATGGATCTCATGGAAAAGATTGCTCGAAAGCACGATTTTCGTGTGCTGTTACATGAGAAACCGTTTTCAGGTGTAAATGGTTCCGGAAAACACAATAACTGGTCATTAAGCACAAATACGGGCGTCAATTTGTTGGCTCCTGGAAAGAATCCTAAATCGAATCTGCAATTTCTTACGTTCTTTGTGAATACAATTAAGGCTATACATGATTACGATGATGTGTTGCGGGCATGTATAGCCAGTGCCGGAAATGATCATCGTTTGGGTGCTAATGAAGCTCCACCTGCTATCATTTCGACCTTTATTGGCTCACAGCTATCAGCCTTGTTGGATGATATTGAGAAGAATGTGAAAGGCGGTAAAATGACGCCCCAGGATAAAACAGAGCTTAAACTGAACATTGGTAAAATTCCTCAAATTATGTTGGATAATACCGATCGTAATCGTACCTCACCCTTCGCCTTCACAGGAAATAAATTTGAATTCAGAGCAGTTGGCTCATCGGCAAATTGCGCTTCGGCGATGATTGTTTTAAACACCATCATGGCGAAGCAATTGAAGGAATTTAAGAAGTCTGTTGATAATCGAATCAAAAAGGGAGAAGCTAAAGATGAAGCAATTTTGAAAGAACTTCAAAAATCAATCAAAGAATCTAAGCGTATTCGTTTTGAAGGAAATGGTTATGGCGAAGAGTGGGTGAAAGAAGCTGAGAAACGAGGTCTGAAAAATCTGAAAGATACGCCTCGTGCATTGAAGGTATGGGGAGATAAGAAGGTTGTAGCTCTATTCGATGAAATGAATGTGTTGACTCCTAGAGAATTAGAAGCTCGTCAGGAAATTGAGTTTGAAAACTACATATTGAAGCTTCAGATTGAAGCTCGTATAATGGGAGATGTAGTAAATTCAATGATTATTCCGGCAGTAGTGAGTTATCAAAACAAGTTGATTCAGAATGTACAGGGAATGATCGATGTTTTGGGGAGTAAGGCAGGAAAAGAAGCCTCAAAAACACAGATTGAACTGATACAGCGTATTGCAATCCATACGAATAAAATGAAGGCATCCGCAGATACCATGTTGATGGAGCGTAAGGCTGCAAATAAGTTGGAACATGCCGAAGAAAAGGCTTTCATGTATTGCGATAAAGTTCGGGTTCATTTCGATGAGATTCGTTATCATGCTGATAAATTGGAATTACTTATTGATGATGAATTATGGCCACTGCCTAAATTTCGTGAAATGTTATTTACTAGATAATAAAAAGGGCTCTAAAAGAGCTCTTTTTTATGTTGCCATATTGATAGTTTGGTAGCTATGATTACCTTTGTTTAAACTAATTCTAAATAAGGATGCACGTTATTTTGGCTGACAGTAATGATCTTATTCGTGTTGGGATGAGAGCTATACTGAATTCTCATGGAGGATTTAAAATCATTGGTGAAGCTCGAAATAACGATGAACTTCAGGATTTAGTTAAACATTTTGAGGCCTCATTGATATTGATTGATTACACGTCGGCTGGATTTGATATCGATATCATTCACAAACTTTTACAAACAAAGAAAGATTTACGCTTTGTGGCAATAACGCCCGAACAGTCGGCTCAAACGTTGGTGGATGCACTTCGGTCAGGAGTTCAAAGCTATGTAAAGAAGGACTGTGATCTCATAGAGATTATCAATGCTATGGAAGAAACTTGGAGGGGAAATAAGTTTTTTTGCGGTCAGATTCTGGAAACAATACAACGTGCTTCAATTGATGTTAATGATATCGATTTCGAATCATTTAACTGCGAACCGGTCTTGCTTTCTGAACGGGAAAATGAGATAATTACTTTGATTGCTGAAGGATTAACTAATGTCCAAATTGCCGATCAGCTTTTTTTGAGTACCCACACGATTAATACGCATCGCAAAAATATCATGTCCAAACTGGGTGTAAAAAATACGGCCGGTATCGTTATGTATGCGGTTAAGACTAATCTTATTTCTCCGAATAAATTCCTTTTTGCTTCCGATTTGACCTAAGTGATCCATTTGGTTTCATTCTTCTTCGGAAAGCTGACGATGCATGTTTAATTTATAGTCGAAGAATGAAATGTTCTTTTTCCTGAGTAGGCTTTTGGATAAGAAGTCCCATTCGGAACAGATCGATGGAAACATGAAAAGTATCATCCTTTATTAGGTTTTTCCATGCATCGTACATAGAATTACTCCAACGGATATCGTCGAGGACGAAAATTGTTTCGTCGTGACTAAAGGGTAGGAGTTTTCGGATATAGCGGACTAAAGCCTGACCATCATGATGTCCATCGATGAAAATAAAATCGAAACTTTGCGTTAGAGAAGTTTCAAGAAAGGAATCAAATGACGAAAGAATGACGTGAACGTTCTCATTTAAGTAAGGCCCCACGTAGGTTTGCATGGCTGTAAGTGTTTCCGGACATCCTTCGATACTGATTAGGTTGGCAGCGGGATTCCCCCTGTTCATGTGCCAGGTGCCTATTCCCAGTGAGGTTCCCAGTTCAAGGATTTTCTTTGGTTTGTAATGTTTGCATAGTTTGTACAGTACTTCTCCACATGTGCCCTTGGATGAGCTGTGTTGAAGTACTTTTCTGACTAGTCTTACATCGGACATTCTCAACGATCCTGCGCCGAGATCTGTAACAGTTATGCTATCGGTTGACTGATCAATCGATTTAATAATCATGCGCAGTTGCTGTTTTTGATCATGCGGTAATGCAATTGAATTGCAACGATCAGAAAGTTCATAAACAAAAGGAGAATGTATTCCATGCCTTTTTTTGGCATTCCATCTATATTTTATATATTCGGTGAGGATATTCACAGGACGAATTTACAATCTACAAACCAATTATGACTAACCTGACGATTGAAGATAGCATACAATTACAGCGTGATCGATTTCTCGCTCCTTCACCCTTGGTGGCACTTATTTCACCATGTAGGTTGAACGAGGGAATTCTCTCTTTTAATGAGCAGGAGAAAGAAGGGTACAGAAAGCTTTTTAAATCTCAGGAAAGTAGCATCGGGTTTTTTATACCTGCCTCGGGATCGGGGTCACGTATGTTCCAATTTCTCTATGAGTATCTGTCTAACCCCAAAGAAGATAATCAGGCCTTGTTGGAGCGTTTTATTAATTCAATTGACCAATTTGCCTTCTATTCGAAATTGCCTGAATCTATAAGATATTCGGTTCAAAAGGGAGACTTTTCGATAGAAGACTTGATACTTTATGTGATCGGTAAAAATGGGCTGAGATTTGGCATTATTCCAAAAGGTCTTATTCCTTTTCATAAGTTGCATCCATTTATTTTGACTCCATTTCAGGAACACCTTCTTCAGGGCTCGAAACTGAGCACAAGGGAACTGAGTTTTCATTTTACGGTTCAGGAGGAGTACGAGAAGGATTTTCTTTCCTATTTAAAAGTCCTGGAGGAAACAACGGGTAGCTCATATCGAACATCTTTCTCAATTCAGGAGTCTGATACAAAAGCAATTGCTTTTCTTGAGGATGGTTCCGTTTGTAGGGAGGAATCCGGGAATATGGTAACCCGACCATCAGGTCATGGTTCATTGTTAAGAAATTTATCACGTACCGAGGGTGAGATCGTTTTTATTAAAAATATAGACAACGTTCAGCACTATTCAAAATCCGACAAATCTGTTGAAACATGGGAGTTTTTGGGTGGTGTGTTGACGGAATTCAGATCGGAGGCTGCTCGGATTTATCAAGATCCTGAACATAGCTCAATAGCGGAATTAAACAGAAAGTATCAGTTATTGCCTGATTCCGAACTTATTAATTTCACGTCAAACGAGGAAATCAGAGACCTATTGAATCGTCCGATTAGGGTATGTGGAATGGTTCGTAATCAGGGTCAAACCGGAGGCGGACCTTTTTGGGTGAGGGAAGATGGTCGCGTGACCAAACAGATTGTCGAAAAGGCTCAGATTGCATCCTCGGCAGATCAATTAAATTTAATGGTGAAAAGTACGCACTTCAACCCTGTTATGATAGCCGCTTGTTGCTATTCCTTCGATGGTGAAAAATTTGATTTGGAATCTTTTGTAGATCATTCAAAGTACTTTAAAGTAACCAAGACACATTTAGGAGAGAAAATTGGTTACATTGAGCTTCCGGGCTTATGGAATGGATCGATGGCGCATTGGACTACAATCTTTGTTGAAATCCCATCTGAAGTGTTTAGCCCGGTTAAGACAATTATCGATTTACTTGATGAATCACATCGTTCCTGAATTTCCTTATTTACTAGTTTAAAAGGATTTAAATTTTTAAAGCATCTATTCACAAACCAATGATGCCTGTCTTTTGAATTTACCTTAATGAAGCCTTTGCCTTTTGAGGAGGTACTTTATTAATACAGCGTTGAAACCTTCTTCGATATCTACCTCCATAAAGTCAACGCGATGATTTGCGCAACGAAGTTTGATTTCTTCAAAGTATGCTTGTATCGAAGAGCGATAGTCTTCCTTGATCTCCTCAGGGCGTAATTTTAAGTGCTCTCCGGTTTCCATATCGATCAATTCATATGGTCGATCCTCTAGTTCAAAGTCAATTTCAGCGGATTTTTGTGTGACATGGAATAAAATCACTTCATGCTTATTATGCTTCATGTGCTGAAGAGCTCTAAAAAAATCGTCTATCTTGTTCGGGTCATCTAAAAGATCTGTAAACAGAATGATGAGGCTTCTGCGATGACACAGTTCAGCTATATCATTAAGAGTGCCGGTTATGTCTGTGCTTCGTTTCAATTCATCACGGTATCCTCCGAGATTCTTTTCAAGTTCACCATAGAGGTAATGCAAATGTGCCGTTGATGATTTGGATGTGGAATGAAAAATAAGTTTATCCGTAATGAGTGAAACGCCTACCGCATCTCGTTGCCGTCTGAGCAGTTCAATCAGTGAGGCTGCGGCATAAACAGAAAAGGTGTACTTGTCTAAAGCATTGCTTTTGGGAAAAAACATTGAACCGGAACAATCTATGACGATCTGGCAACGTAGATTGGTTTCTTCTTCGTACTTTTTCGTAAAGAGCTTTTCGCTTCTTCCATACAATTTCCAATCAATATGTCGAGTCGATTCACCTGTATTGTAGAGACGATGTTCGGCAAATTCAACTGAAAATCCATGATAAGGACTTTTGTGCATCCCGGTAATAAATCCTTCAACCACTTGCTTTGCAAGAATTTCCAGATTTCCAAATTGCTCTAATTTTGAACGATCGATAAAATTGTTCATGTTCAAATGTAGCCATTTTTTGGTCCGATATACGGGAATCCTTACAGAACTTTCGGCTCCTTTGTATTTGTTTAGTTCTGATTTGTTAAATTGCAAACGTTGTGTTTCGAAAACCTAACTTAATACTTGTTTCGTGGCTGTGTTTTGGCATGTCGGTGAAATGTATTGCGCAACCTTTTGAGCCCAAGCATACCGTTAATTTAGAATTAGGGCTCCCAAATGGATTTTCCAATTCCGCATTCAAGTCAGTAATGCATGGTCTGGTCAGTTTTGCGCCTTACTATCAGTTTGATTTCCTGAATCAAATGGCCATCGGTGGAGGCTTTCGATACTCCTACTTTTCGGTGGATAAATTCAAGTTGAGTACACCTGTAAGCGGCGGTATGCATACAGCTGGAGCATTCTTGAAATTCGGGTGGGAGAAATTTCACAGTGATCACCTTGCTACCGATATTGGAGTTAAGATCGGATATTCTCGGAATTATTTTGATACGGATCGAAATGACTCATTGGGTGTTAATCCGCTTAAAATAAGTTGTTTTTACACTGAGCCTACTCTTGGTTTAATTCTTAGAGTGGATGAGCAAAATTCGTACAGGTTTTTTCTTTCCTATGGCTTAAGTGGATTTAGTTTCAACCCTTCTATGATTGGTTTGCAAAGTTTAGGTGGGTTTGATCCCGGTAGCTTTAACAAGGTTACCGGTGCTATTATCTTTGGATTTGGCTATACATACGACGTAAAGAAAAAATGATTTGGCTTTGCTTTTTTGAGACAGTCGCGGTTGAAAATAAAAATTAGAATTCGAATGAATATGGGGCTAATTTATATTTTTGTGTTGCCGGCGGGCTTGAAGGACATAGTTATTTTTGACCTGCTTTCCGGATTTATTTCGTTACATACGCTTTAATATGTTTCGGATAATTTAAGGATTGAGTTGTGCAAGCAGTGCTAAAGATTCTGGGGAATTTTATAAGAAAAGGGATAGATTTTTTCTATCCACCATTTCAGCGTTTTTTCTCGATTCAGTTTTTCAGGTATGGTGTAACGGGTGGAACAAACCTCATTTTTGGTTGGGTAAGTTATTTCGTAATTTATAATTTTCTGTTGCGACACCGCATGCTTGATTTGGGTTTTTTTACTATGAGTTCGCATGTAGCGACACTGGCCATAAATCTCCCGATTTTATTAACCAGCGGCTTTTTTCTTCAGAAATATGTCACATTTTCTAAATCTTCCCTAAGAGGTCGGGTTCAGTTGTTTCGTTACCTTATCGTTTTTCTGATTAATTTGTTGATTACCTATGCGGGGTTGAAATTCCTTGTCGACCATTTACAATGGTATCCAACGCCTTCCAACATGGTTATTTCTGTTGTGAACGTTATCATTAGTTATTTCTCTCAGAAATATTTCACATTCAGGATCAAGGCTGATTTGGACTAATAGGTTGATTCTTCCAAATAGAGCGACACGGATCCTCTATTGTAAGTCATATCTATTGATGGTAACTATTCGGTTGAATTTTGCATCAATCTACTTCATAGTCCGAGTTAGTTAACAAACATTTTAGGGCACGAAATTTGTTTTGTTTTCTGTACGAATGATAGAGGTGTGAAAGAATATATTTAAAAGGGTGTGAAATCGAAATATTTTTCTTAAATTCGCACGTCGAAAGTCGACATACATAATAATTATTTAAGTGATATTGGCATGTATTTAACTACAGAAGTAAAAAAAGAGATCTTCAAGAAGCATGGTGGTGCTGAAAGTAACACCGGTTCATCTGAAGCTCAAATCGCGTTGTTCACGCACAGAATTAGTCATTTGACTGAACATTTGAAAAAGAACAGAAAGGATTATGGAACGCAACGTTCTTTGCAACTTTTGGTTGGTAAAAGAAGAAGTTTGCTTGACTATTTGAAAAATAAAGATATTGAAAGATACCGTGCTATCGTTAAAGAATTAGGGCTTCGCCGTTAATTTAATAGTGCGCAATTTTATGGTAAGGGGGGACGATCGAACAAGGTTCGGGTTCCCTTTTTTTGTGTCCTCGATCTATATAAAACAGTGAAATAAAACAAATATGAATATAGGAAAGACAAAGTCCATCGTTACCGGAGGTAAAGAAATCTCCGTACAAACAGGTAAGTTGGCAAAACAGGCGGATGGTTCCGTCGTAGTAAGAATGGGTGATACCATGTTGTTGGCAACAGTGGTGGCTGCTCCTGAGGCAAAAGAAGGAGTAGATTTTCTTCCTTTGACTGTTGATTATCGTGAAAAATATGCTGCTGCCGGACGTTTTCCCGGTGGATTTTTCCGCCGCGAAGCTCGTCCTTCTGAATCTGAGATCCTCATTATGCGTCTGGTTGACCGTGCATTGCGACCTTTGTTCCCGGATGATTATCATGCAGAAGTACAGGTAATGATCCAGCTCTTGTCGTATGATGGAGTGAATAATCCTGACGCATTGTGCGGATTGGCGGCTTCATCGGCGATCGCTGTTTCTGACATTCCTTTTAATGGACCAATGTCAGAGGTGAGAATTGGTCGAATTGACGGTCAATGGGTGGTAAATCCTTCCATGCAGGAAATGAAAAATTCAGATGTGGATATGATGATCGCAGGTACAGCGAGGGATGTCAATATGCTGGAGGGAGAATTTAGAGAAATTTCAGAATTAGAAATGGTCGAAGCAATCAAGATCGCGCATGCAGCGATTAAAGAGCATTGTCAGTTCCAGTTGGATTTGGCAGCAGAGATTCCAACAGCCAATCCGAAGAGAGAATACAGTCATGAGTTACATAATGAAGACGTGAAGAAGAAGGTGTACGAATTTGCCATGGAAAAATGTAAGGAAGTTGCTCGTATGGGTCTGGCAAATAAGGCAAAGCGTTCAGAATTGTTTGATGCGGTAAAGTCGGATTTGAAGGCAACATTTACTGAAGGAGAACTTACTGAATTCGGCGGATTTATATCTGTTTATTTCTCCGAAGTTAAGAAGAAAGCGGTGCGCTGGGTGATGTTACATGAAGGAAAACGTCTCGATGGACGTAAGTTTGATGAGATCCGTCCTATTTGGGCAGAAGTGGATTACCTTCCGATGGTTCATGGTTCAGCCGTTTTTACTCGAGGTGAAACTCAATCATTGACAACTTTGACATTAGGTGGTAAAATGGATGAACAGTTGATCGATGGTGCGACATTCCACGGAACTGAGAAATTCATGCTACACTACAACTTTCCTCCGTTCTCCACCGGGGAGGCAAAACCACTTCGAGGTACATCCAGAAGAGAGATCGGTCACGGAAACCTTGCGTTACGCGCATTGAAAAACATGATTCCATCAGATTTCCCGTACACTATTCGTTTGGTGTCCGATATCCTAGAGTCAAATGGTTCTTCATCCATGGCAACAGTTTGTGCCGGTACGCTTGCATTGATGGATGGTGGTGTTCCTGTTCATGCACCGGTTTCTGGTATTGCGATGGGATTGGTTGCTGACGACGGTAAGTTTGCTGTACTGTCTGATATTTTGGGAGATGAGGATCACTTGGGTGATATGGATTTTAAAGTCACCGGAACAGCTAAAGGAATAACTGCTTGTCAGATGGACATTAAAGTGGACGGCCTTCCATATGAAGTGTTGATCCAGGCGTTGGAGCAAGCTAAAGCAGGTAGAGTGCTTATTCTTGGAAAGATTACAGAAACCATTGCTCAACCGAATACAGAGTTGAAACCGCAGGCGCCGCGTATCGAAGCATTCAATGTACCGAATGAAATGATCGGAGCAATCATCGGTCCTGGTGGTAAGATTATTCAGGCAATGCAAAAAGAAACCAATACGACAATTACGATTGAAGAACTTGAAAACGGAGAAGGGCGTGTTCAGATCCTGTCAAATAACGGAGATGACATGAGGGAAGCTGTTAGAAGGATACGACAGATCGCATTCCCGCCACAAGTGGATGAAGGAGTTGAATATGAAGGAAAAGTAAAATCCGTTAAGGATTTTGGATGCTTTGTGGAAATACTTCCCGGAACGGATGGTTTGATTCATATCTCTGAGTTTTCATGGGAGAAGGTCGGTAAGATGGAGGATGTATGCAAGGAGGGCGATATGTTGAAGTTTAAAGTAGTTGGAAAAGATCCAAAAACAAAGAAATGGAAATTGTCACGCAAAGTCCTTTTGCCTAAACCTGAGCGAAAAGAAGAAGCGTCTCAAGCGTAAGTTTTTCAAGGGCATCCATTGAGGTGCCCTTTTTTATAACCAATGGGTGTGTAAATCTTTCAGATATGGAATTATCGGAAGAAAATGAATACCGTACTTTTAACAAAAAATAATTATGGCGAGTAGAAGAATTTTAAAACGAAATCTCAATCATATGGTTTTTGATGTGGTTGAAGAATGTTTCATAATTATGCAGTTTGATCCTTCAAAAAGTGATGCTGCTGAAAAGCTGATTGATGAAGCTGCGGATTTTCAGGAGATGATTCTGCATAAGATAAATGGTGCTAAAACGAAAGCTGATTTTCGACCGATTCGTGAGATGTTGGAGAATTCAGCTGTGGATTTTGTGACCAAATTAAATGCCTTAAACTAAAAATTTGGAACGAAATGAAGTGACTAGTTGAGTTCCTTGCTCAACTGCTCTATGTTGAGTTGTTTGTCCCATTTTGCCACCACAATTGTTGCTACGGCATTGCCGATAAAATTGGTTAGAGCCCTGCATTCCGACATAAATTTGTCCACTCCGAGGATTAAAGTAATACCCAGAATAGGAAAATCTTGAACTACCGCAAGCGTAGCGGCAAGGGTAATGAATCCTGCACCGGTTACCCCGGCAGAACCTTTGGAACTAAGCATGGCGATAAGAAGAATCATGATTTGTTGTTCCAATGTGAGTGGGTAATTACATGCTTGTGCAATAAATAATGCAGCCAGTGTCATGTAAATGTTCGTTCCGTCCAGATTAAAAGAATACCCTGTTGGAACTACTAATCCTACTACTTGTTTCGAGCATCCTAGTTTTTCAAGTTTACGCATCAGATTTGGTAAAGCAGACTCCGAAGAGCTGGTCGCTAGAACCAGGAAAAGTTCTTCCTTGATATACTTTAGCAATTTAAAAATGTTAAAGCCATTGTATCGTGCAACTAAACCTAGAATAACGATTACAAAGAAGGCTGCCGTTAGGTAAAAAGTAGCTACGAGTCCTGCAAGATTCCAAAGTACTGCCAAACCGTATTTCCCAACCGTAAAGGCCATAGCGCCAAATGCGCCTATAGGTGCTAGTTGCATAAGAAGGTCCACAATCTTGAAAACAGGATAGGATAAAGCATGAAGAAATTCTGATACAGGTTTGCTTTTTTCTTGAGTGAGCGACAATCCGACACCAAAGAGAATGGCTACTAGGAGGACCTGTAGAATACTATCTCCTGTAAGCGAACTCATTAAGGATGTAGGTATAATGTTCAGAATAAAATGAGTGAAGGTATGTTCTTTTGTAGCATCGATGTAGTCTTTAATGCTTTTGGGATCTAAAGATGTTGGATCAATATTCATACCCTCTCCAGGATGAATAATGTTAGCTACAAGCATTCCAAAAATGAGAGCTAGTGATGAAAAAGTCAGAAAATACGCCAATGCTTTCCCTGTCAAACGGCCAACAGTTTTTAAATTTGTCATGGATGCTAATCCCGTCGATACAGTAATGAATATTACAGGCGCAATAATCATTTTTATGAGCGCAATAAAAACGTCGCCCAATATTTTGAGGTCTTTGGAAAGATCAGGCCAATAATGACCAAGGAGAATTCCTGCAATGATGGCAATAATTACCTGAGTGTATAATAAGCGATACCATGGTTTTCTTACCTTATCTTTTTCAATGTTCAATTCATGCATCCTGAACGCGCGTTTTCTGATAGATATAATGTCTTAAAAATAGAAAGACTTGCTCAACTTATCATCTTTTCTTAGACTTTTCCTTAGGTCAGTCCGTTATTTAGTTCCACTCTCCAGTTTTGGCTGTTGCAAAACTCATTTTATGATGGTAACTCATGTTAAGTCTATGAATGTTCCTAACACTGCAAGAAATTTGGATTGAAAAAGCCGTGCTTCAGGGTATGAATCCGTAACTTTTTGAATAGAATCAAAAGATATACGTAGTTCTTGGTTTCAGCTCGATTGTTGTCGGATAATAGTGATTACTTTTGAAAAAAAATAATGACGATTCTACTGTCACCCGCCAAATTGATGCAATCAGGAAAAGATACTGATTTCTCTTTGACCTCTATACCACATTTTCTAGAGGAAGCTAAAATGTTGGTTAACAGTATTAAAGGGTTAACTGTTTCCGAGCTCATGGAACGCATGCACATATCTAGAGAAATTGCTGAACTCAATTACATACGTTATCAAAACTGGCAACCCTCCAAGGCTTTAAGTGATGATATACAGCCTTGTTCATTTTTGTTCAATGGAGAGGTTTATAAGGCTTTAGAGGTGCGTTCATGGTCTAAGAGTGATTTATTGAGGGCACAGGAACGTCTGCTTATTCTTTCCGGTTTGTATGGAGTTTTAAAGCCACTCGATCTGATTTCTCCATATCGATTGGAGATGGGAACGAGATGGGCACCCAATCATCATTCGAAGAATCTTTATGCGTTTTGGAAAGAAAAATTGACAACTTATCTCGTGAGTAGACTTGGTGATAGTGAGGTTGTGATAGATTTGGCTTCTACAGAGTATTCGAAAGTCATTGATTGGAAAAGAATAAATGTACCTGTTATTACCCCTGTTTTTAAGGAGTTTAAAGGAGGGAAATACACCACAGTTATGATGTATGCCAAACATGCCAGAGGCTCTATGGCTCGTTACATAATTCAAGAAAAAATCATTCATTCAGAACAACTGAAGTCATACGCGGTTGATGGGTATTCCTTCGATGATAAACTTTCTAGCGTTAAGGAGTGGGTGTTCGTAAGGTAAAAATCTAGAATTCGCAATGTTCGGATTTATCTACAACATCCCATGTGTGATCAGCAAGTAAACGAACGGTAGCAATGAAGATAAAAGACATTCTTGACCTTCCCCATTGATTGGGAGAAATCATGGACAAAAAGTTTCCTTTGTCGCCACTATATAAGTGGTAGATGTGGTTAATCAAAGGTTCGAATCGAATTTCAGAGTTATAAATCAGTTCTGAAATTGTTTTTCGCTGTTGTAATTTCTTGGCTTGCTCTGCTAATAAATGCATTTGTTCATAGAGCTGATTGAGCTGCATATCAGTTTGCTGTTCCATAGCGCTTAAAGCACGGCAGGAAATCTTTCCTATATCTTCCGGCTTCACAAGGGCACTACCTGCGTGATGTGGGTAGGGGAGGGAGTGAGGATTATCCGTAATTTTATCTGGATCTATCGGGTTTTGAAAATCATTTTGTTCCATAACCTAATAAACCAATGAATTGAGCTAATTGTTTTACTTAAGATTTGATATGTCTTAAAATGGAGTGTTCGCCTTAATTCCGAGGTGTCATGATACTCCAAAAACATTAATTCTTAATGCGCTCGACATAAATTCCGGTGCGTGTATCAATTTTTATGACTTCACCATTGTTAATAAACAAAGGTACACGTACCTCTGCCCCGGTAGTAATGGTTGCCGGTTTCATGGAGTTGGTAGCGGTATCACCTTTAATACCCGGTTCTGTGTAGGTAACTTCTGAAACGATATACATCGGAAGTTCAACCACTAGTGGGATCTCTTCTTCTGCGTGAAAAAGAATGTTGCAGGTCATGCCTTCCATAAGAAACAGCGGCTTCTCAATCATTTTTGCCGGGATATTCACTTGTTCGAAAGTCTCATTATTCATAAAAATAAAATCACTTCCCTCTTGATACAAATATTGGTATTCCCGATTCTCTATTCTTACGGTTTCAATTTTGTGTCCTGCTGAGAAGGTATGATCTAGAACCTTTCCTGTTTCGATTTGTCTGATTTTGGTACGGACGAAAGCAGGTCCTTTGCCTGGTTTTACATGTTGAAATTCAATAACTTGAAATAACTTATCGTTGTGTTTAATACACAATCCATTTCTTATATCCGCCGTTGTTGCCATGAGCTAATTTTGCCTACGAAGATAGAAAAAAGACCTTTCATATGTAATCTATTCTTTATTTTCCAGGATATAATAACATGTTGTGTTAAAGAAATCTCAGAAAAAAAGGAATGTTTATCCCAACGGAAATATCAGCCAATGTACTGCAACGACGCAGTTGCAAGAGGGGAGCCCTTGAACCTTTTATCATAGAACAAAGACAAATCACAAAATCCTTGTTCTTCGATCTTAAGCCGTTACTCCACAACAATAGATTTTTCCTATTTGACAATATGTCTTATGTGTGGCGTGGATTTGTCCCCATTGGTGATGTTTATAATATATATACCGGCGTCTAGTTGTCTTTGCAACGTGAACACGTT
>JBIKYP010000082.1:0-10294 GCA_044355195.1 Crocinitomicaceae bacterium
CTTCTATGCGATCAATCGATCCGGCGGGCAGAGCATCCAACAGCGTTTTTCCATTTCCACCCGACAGTGAGCTTGGTCGACCATCAATCAAAATCGTTACCTTTCCATCACCACGCATCATTACATTTCCATCCTGATCCAGCTCTACTGAAGGTATTTTGCTGAGAATGTCATTAGCTGTGCCACCTTTTGACGTTTGGTCTTCAGCTACATTAAAAATTTTTTTATCAATTCCGGCTTTTAAAACATCTAACTTCCCGGTAACCTTTACTTCTTTCAATTCTCCTTGTTTTTGATGTTGCATTTTAAAGATTCCGGCATTTACGATCTTCAGGGAAGTAGAAATGGTGATATTTTCCGATGATAGCGGATTGTATCCTACAAAAGTCATTTTTAAATAGTAGGTTCCCAATGGGATTTTTTCCAGCAAAAATTTACCATCCGAATCTGTGTAGATACCGGACACAATAGATGAATCTTTGATTGAAATTAACTTTACAGAAACATATTCAATTGAAGTCTGAGTTGCTTCGTCAACGACCTTACCGGATATAAACCCATCCGTGAAAGATTGAGCTATTCCCGACATCGAAAAAAGAAATAGAGTATATATAAGAATGATGCATGTTCGCATAGCTGTAAGGAAAAATACAGTAAAAGTACAGATTAATAAAAGCAGAAGATTTTACATTCATGAAGAATCTATCTCGCCTTTTTAAACTTAAATGAACGAGAACTGACAATATCCTCCTTTCACAACCATCGTACGCCCAATTCATCAATGTTTGGAATCTTCTTGAATTCCATTTTAAAAATGTGCTTTCCGGGCATTAAATCGATGAAATTTTCCTCTAAATGCACCCCTGATACAGAAGAATATATCCATGCATTTCGGATATATTTAGTTGTTGATAGTATGATCTTGGCTGTTTTCTTTAAAGGGTCAACTTCTGTTAATTCCAATTTTATATCGGATATGTTTCCCTTACTATATGGCCTCGGCAAATGCGAAAATGTTCGATGATGCACCGTTCCCTTTGCATCATTCCAAGAAAATTGGACCAAAAAATTCTGATTATCGAATTTTTTGAACTTACCGCTTAAAAATATCCGATCTGAAACATTACCCAAAATTCTTTTGTGCACCTCCCCTTTCATCAACTCTTTTCCCCTCAAATTGTATATGGTGTAATTCAGATTCAGTAGGAACGTATCAGGTTGATCAGAGACCAGGTAAAACTCTTCCGTTCCTGCAGTACTTAATTTAGATAAAACTGCCACATCCTCGTAATCCTCTTTTATACAATATTGTATTGCTTTCCAATTACCGAAATAATCTATGCTTGACCAAGAAGGAGCCGGCCAGCAATCGTTCACTTGCCAATACAAAGTTCCCATACAGCGAGGGGCATCCAATCGATGTCCTGTAACAGCCAATCGCACCGCCTTAGCCTGTGTTAACTGAGACAAATAAACGAATTCTTCAAAATTTACAGGCTCACCAAAAAGTAGTCTTGCATGTTTCAAAATCATTCCATTGCCCACGTAACTTTTTTGGTGGTGTTTCATGACTTCAGATTCGAGATCCCAATCTTTTTTTTCGGAAAAAGTTTGTAACGTTGAATACTCCGGAAAGCTCTGAAATCCATATTCTGCATTGAATCGACCTATTTTTTTACCGAAATCACTCATCGGATCCTTTCCATGCCATACACCCCAATAATGCTGAGAGCCATGATTATAATATTCATCTTTTCCCCAGTTACTCAAGGGAGAAGTGTGTACATATGGAGAATTTGTGTAACGAGAAATTACTGTCGGTATGAGTCGCTTAAATAGTCGGTCATACGATTCTTCGATCTCCCTGGCAGAAGAACCGAACAAGTTGTATTTTGACTGAAAACCCCAGTTTTTCCAGGCTACATCAACTTCGTTGTTTCCGTTAAACAGAGTCAAAGATGGGTGTGAAGCAATACGAGGAATTTGAAATTCAAGTTCTTGCTTCACATTTTCCAGAAAATCAGGATCACCGGGATACATTGCACAGGCAAACATAAAGTCTTGCCAAACCATCAATCCGAGCGAATCACAAGCGTCATAAAAGGTCTCATCCGGATAATACCCGCCACCCCAAACGCGAACCATATTAAAATTAGAAGCAACCATTTGAGTCACCATACCACGTAAATCAGAATCCTTCACCCGATGAGGAAAAATATCTTGAGGAATATAATCTCCTCCTTTGCAAAAGATTTCTCGATTGTTAACTTTTACTATGTAGCTCGTGCCCCATTTATCAGGCGAGTTTATAAGTTCGGTAACTCGTACACCAAATTTAATGTTGCGGTGGTCAATGGAATTTTCGTTCTCGAGAAGCTGCCATTCGTCGCTATAAAGTGCTTGCTCGCCTTGTCCTCTAGGCCACCACAAACGAGGATGCTCAATGGTTTCTTTTCGAACTATTTTGATTTCTCCGGTTTCAATAAGTACATCTCCAAAAAGGGCACTTTTCCAAACAAGGGGATTTGATGCGGGTCGCGCCAAATGAAGTTCAAATGTCATAAAAGCATTTGCGTCAACAATCGAATCTGTTGTGATATTCGATGCTAAAATTTTATTTTCGTCATAAGAATTAATCAAAACTGGCTTTAGAAAACCAAGGGTGTTAATTCGGAGCGACCAATCCCAGCCAAACTGATATTGAGGTTTCCTTGTATAGGGAGCAATGGCAATCGAGTCGACATCATTTGGCGCAGGAAGTTTATAACTCGAATGGCTATATTTATCCTTGTGATACAGAACTGGTGGATAAAAAACTACCCTTAACTCATTGGTTCCGGACTTTAGTTTTTTTTTGATCTCAAAATCGTATGGATGAAATGCATTTTCAGCGAAGCCGATCTGCTCACCATTTAAAAATATTTCAGCGTAGGTATCAATACCCGGAAAATGAACTTCAATAAACTCCTTTTTTAATTCATCGGAAGAAATGGTGAATTCAGACTGGAATTCCCAAGGATAATTCTCAATCCAACGAAACAACTTTTCATTCATACCATAGAAAGGATCAGGCAATTCACTGGTTTTAATTAGCTTTTCCTGAACTGAACCACTTTCTCCGGCCTGAATCCAACTTTGCTTTATGGGATGCTTAAATTGCCATGTCAATGGTGTTTGCGCCCATGTTGTCAAAGTTTGAAATATTGTAAAAATAAAAAATAAGTACCTGACCATAAGACTCATCTTATTTCATTTGCCAACCAATTCTGATACGTTTTGGCTAATCTTTCGTGATCTTTATATTCAACCGTGAAATCATGTTTACCGGAATAATCCGGTTTGGCCATCATAAAAATAAAATCATTGTCATCTCGATTTAGCACTGCATCAACTACCTCTGTTGGCGGAATGCAAATTGGTCCGGGTGGTAAACCAATAATCTTGTAGGTGTTGTATGGACAATCAATATCCCGATGCAAATTAAGTAAACGCTGCACACCATCTAATTTGTCGCCCCAGCAGAATTTGAATGTGGGATCCGATTGTAATTTGATTCCCCTTTTCATCCGATTCAAATATAGTCCTGCAATCACAGGCCATTCCTCCGCTACCCTTCCTTGTTCGGAATACACGATGCTGGCAAGTGTAACTGCCTCCGAAGGTTTTCCTAACCCAACTTTTTTAAGTTTAGCCAAACGCTCAATCGACCAAAATCTTCTATATTCAACAAACATGCGTTTTATGAACTGCTCCTCATCCGTGTCAAAATACATTTTATAGGTGTTCGGAAGAAATAAAGCCGGAATCTCCTCTTGGGACATCCCGTACAATTTAAGCGTATTTGGACTTTCAATAATTTTCACAAATGTTGCGCTATCAATTAGAATATTTCTTGATATACCTCCAGCCAATTCCCTGATATCCTTAAAGTTATTTAAAACAACTTCAACCTCTACTTCAGCATTTCCATTCCCCGCATCATTAAGCCGAAACCCATTAAGAATAGTTTTGTATGAGGTTCCGGGTTCAATAATGTATTTTCCTAACGCAACATTCGAAGCATTCATGCCCTTATATTTTGCAACCGCAAGAAAGGCATCCGGATCATCAATAACTCCTTCGGATTGAAGATCTTTCGTCAAACTGTCGATGGATGTCAAAGACCTAATAAAAAAAGCTTTAGATTCCTCGTTGATTGAACCTTTCCGACTTGCAAGAAACAAGGCAAACTTTGGAATAATAACAATACCGCCCAATATCAGGACGATTACACAAATAATGAGTATTACTTTTTTAGACATAGCTGATAACTGATTTCGTCAATACGTTTTCCTTTGTATAAAAACCATTCTTTTTTAAGACCAACTCTCATAAATCCGGAAGATTCAAACAAATATATACTTTCTGAATTGTCGGCCTGAATTGAGCAGTGCAGGTTGTGAAATGAAAGAACGTCTCGAACATATTTTATGACTAGACTCAAGCTTTCTTTTGCATAACCCTTGCCTCTTTCGGAATGCTCACCGATTAATATTCCTAAGGCAACGTTGCCATTTTTAAAATCAGCGTCATATAAATCTATTGCTCCGATTGCCTCTTCATTTTTAGACAAGCAGATCATCAAGCGCAATTGACCCGTAGAACGAAAATGTTGCTGCTGTTCAATTAATTGAATAATCGAGGTCATAGAAAAAGGAATTTCTGTATCCGTTACCTTCCAATGCTCCGGATTATTTTCCCATAACAAGAGGCGTGTAGCATCAGATTTTTCAACTGACCGCAGAAATATGTTTTCCGACCGAAGCATTCTCCAATTTTAATAAACGATCACGAATTTCCTTTACTCCATAGGTTGGCAAACCTGAATAATTGTCCGGAAGATTCAATCCATACACAGTACCTGTTACATGTTCCATTTTTAATTCTTCTAACAATTCAAATATCGTGCGTAAATTTTGCTTTGAAAGGGTCTGTTGGATTGGATCTAGGCAGGTAAACCCAGCAGAGGAGGCCTTTTCAAACGATTCGAATATGTTAAATGCTACGTCCGAATTCAGATGACATTTTAACTTAATGAACAGAGCTGAAATATTTCGTTTAAAAATTATTTTGATTGGATTTTCCACCTCTACACCAAGGTCTTTTCCGTTATATTTTAGGCTGAAATACAAACCGCTGATTGAAATCCCCAAGTGGGGAGGAATTCTATCGGCATACCAAATCCATAAATAATTGTCCGACCGTAACAAATTGATATCGGCCTGAAATATGGAATCAAAGGTATATTTAGACATGGATAGAGCCGTTAAAAACATATTCTGCCGGACCGGACAATATAATCTGTTCAAATTTTTGCTCACCGGTTCTGTGAAATTCAACGTTCAATTCTCCTCCTTTCACCCGGACATTGAATTGAAGTTGTCCGTACCTGTTTTGACTAACAGCAGTAGCTATTGCACATGCTGTAACTCCCGTTCCACATGACAATGTTTCATTCTCTACACCACGTTCATAGGTTTGAACTTCTATGGTATTTAACGAGTTACATGTAACCAGATTGACATTAATACCATCATTTGAGTAAGGCTCGGAATATCGAATTGACTTACCAAATTCAACAATGTTTTTTTGATTCATTTGATCTTCAAAATGAATGTAATGGGGTGAACCTGTCTGTATAACAAAATCTTGGTTTACTTTATCTATCTTGCTGACGTTGTTCATTTCAATTGACACGAGATCACCCTTCTTCCATGCTTTGTGGGAAGCGTCAAACGCATCAAAACAGGTCTCCTCCACTGTAATTCCAAGAGTTTCAACAAAAGCCACAGCGCATCTAGCGCCATTTCCACAAAAACTCTTCGAGCCATCCGAGTTAAAATAGTCCACTTCAAATGCAAATCCCTGCTTTGCGTTGATTCGAATCAAACCATCTGCTCCTACACCAAATCTTCGGTCGCAAATTACTTGAATGTGAGTGTGATTTAAAAAATCGTACCTGCCGTCGAGGTTGTTTAGTAAAACAAAATCGTTTCCTGTACCCTGATATTTTGAAAATTCAATAAGCATTTATAGTAACGGCACAAATATAATTTATTCATATCAAAAAAATGGCCCTTAAACGCTTAACAATCTTTAACACGGCAAATTGAACTAACTTTGACAACAGGCGTTAACATTGCAAAATAAATATCAAGTTATGAAAGGTTCAATCAAATTATTTGCGTTGGGGATTATAGGTGGAATGTTTCCACTAGGGGCGTATTTGATGCTTTCCGGTTCCCATTTTTCCAAACTATCCGATGAGGTCATCGACGGAAATCGCCTGTACGCCGCTCGTCCTGTTTCTTTCGATGGCAATAGCTCTATTTCTCCTAATTTTGTGGATGCGTCTGAAAGTACCATTAACTCGGTAGTTCACGTCACCACAAAAGTTGTGCAAACATCGTTTCAACGGGATCTTTTTCAGGAATTCTTCTATGGTCCGGGCGCAGGCGGTCGTGAATTCAAGCAATATGGTTCCGGGTCAGGTTCCGGTGTAATTGTATCATCTGAAGGTTATATTGTTACTAATAACCATGTTATCGAAAATGCCAGCGAAATAGAGGTTATTCTAAACGACAACAGTAAATTTTCGGCCAAATTAGTAGGAACTGATCCCTCCACAGACATTGCCGTTTTGAAAATTGAAGGGACCGGATTTCAACCTATCCCGCTCGGAAATAGCGATAATTTGCATATCGGAGAATGGGTACTTGCGGTAGGAAATCCTTTTAATTTGACATCGACTGTTACAGCGGGAATTGTTTCTGCGAAGGCCCGAAACATAAATTTGCTATCAGACCGAACAGGAAGCAATGTTGTTCCCATTGAGTCATTTATACAAACTGATGCCGCAGTTAATCCCGGAAACAGTGGTGGAGCCTTAGTTAATACAAAAGGTGAACTTGTTGGAATCAATACCGCCATTGCTTCTCAAACAGGAAGTTATGCAGGTTATTCATTCGCAGTACCGGTCAATCTTGTACAAAAGGTAATGCGTGATTTGATTGATTATGGTATAGTTCAGCGCGGTTATTTGGGAGTTCAAATATCGGATATAAATCAGGAGATTAAAGAAACGAATAAATTACCTAATACCAAAGGTGTACTGGTTGCAAAGGTTAATGATGATGGTTCCGCTAAAAAAGCGGGGATTAAAGATGGTGATGTTATACTTAAAATAGGCTCAAAAGAAGTTAATTCTGTAGCCGAATTGCAAGAAGAAATCGGAAAAAGAAGACCCGGTGACAAAGTTACGTTAACCATTCGAGGCAAATCAGGGGATGAAGAAATCAAGGAATTAGTTCTGCGAAACAAGGAAGGTGAAACAACCTTGATTTCGAAAGATGAAATTTCGACAAACGTAGCCTTAGGCGCCACGTTTGTCGAGCTTACCGCGAAAGAAAAGAAGGAGTTAAACGTATCCTACGGTGTGAAGATTGCTTCACTGAATCCGGGAAAACTTAAATCAATTGGTCTTCAAGAAGGGATGGTAATCACAAAAATCAATAATGAACCTATAGAAACAGTGGAACAACTTTCTAGCAAACTCAATGGTGTTAACAGAGGTGTACTTTTGGAAGTTCTTTCGGCGAGTGGTAAAAAGGACTATTATGGATTCGGGATTTGACGTTACAAACTTCCCTTTTTCTGAGGATTGATAAAAGTTTCCAAAATTATAGTCTTTTTTTTTTGGAAATGATTTCCTATTGGACGTAACTTTGTGCCCCTTTCGCCGTTTACTCGGTAGTAATAATTTAACAGTTAGGTAACAGCATTAGAAAGAATGAGACAACTAAAAATTACGAAGTCGATTACCAATCGAGAAAGTCAGTCCTTAGACAAGTATCTTCAAGACATTGGTAAAGAGGAGTTAATAACAGCTGAGCAAGAAGTTGAACTAGCTAGAAAGATCAAACAAGGAGACCAACGAGCTTTAGAAAAATTAACCCGAGCAAACTTAAGATTCGTCGTCTCTGTAGCTAAGCAGTACCAGAATCAAGGTCTAACTTTGCCAGACCTCATCAACGAAGGTAATTTGGGGCTAATAAAAGCCGCCCAGAAGTTTGATGAAACCCGTGGTTTCAAATTTATCTCCTATGCCGTTTGGTGGATTCGTCAATCTATTCTTCAGGCGTTGGCTGAGCAAGCACGTATTGTTCGCTTACCTTTGAACCAGGTTGGTTCATTAAATAAGATTAACAAAGCTTTTTCTCGCTTAGAACAAGAATTTGAGCGTCCCCCTTCAGCTGAGGAGCTGGCCGAAGCATTGGAAGTTCCTGAAGACAAGATTAAGGAAAGTTTGAATGTCTCCGGTCGACATGTTTCCATGGATGCACCGCTCTCTACCGCTGAAGACGGGGGGACATTGATGGATGTAATGGCAAATACAGATGCCCCGAAAGCTGATCACGCTCTAATGGCTGAGTCACTCCAAAAAGAAATAGAGCGCTCATTGAGTACATTGACAGATAAGGAACGTGAGATTATACGTCTTTTCTTTGGAATCGGTATGAATCACGGCTTGACTCTCGAAGAAATTGGTGCTAAGTTCAATCTCACTAGAGAAAGAGTACGACAGATAAAGGAAAAGGCGATCCGTCGTCTGCGACACACATCGAGAAATAAATTACTCAAAGCCTATTTGGGATAAACGATATGGAAAAGGCTGTCTGCGAATGCGGGCAGCCTTTTCTGCTTTAATAAATTAATCTTTAACACATTAAACAAATCAAATGGAAGCTGCTGTAGGTTACGAAAAGGAACTGAAGTCACATGTACAAAAAGAACGTGCTGCTGTTAAACTATCAAGCAAGGTAGGTGAATTGCTGTATGATAAAGGAATCGAATTGGTTCTTTTCAGACATCACTTGACGGATATTACCATTTCTGAACTCCTTAACCTTCACGAATACGCGAAGAACGTAGTAAACAAACCTATCGATGTATTTACTTCTTCTGAACTTGCTGAAGAGATCTACTTAATGGACCTTGCTCCTTCTAAATTAGATATTGGTAAATTATCAAGTGAGTGGTTAGCTGAACAAAGTTCATATGAAAGCAAAGCAGCGTTCCTAAAAGATAAACTGGCTGGATTTGGTGTTTCTTCTGGAAACAGCATCGAACCACGCGATGTAGTATTGTACGGTTTCGGTCGTATTGGTCGTTTGGCTGCAAGAGAATTGATCAAACAAGCTGGTAAAGGACAACAATTGCGTTTGAGAGCAATCGTTACTCGAGGTTCTTCTGACGCGGACATTATCAAGAGAGCTTCTTTATTGCGTAATGACTCTGTTCACGGAGCATTCAGAGGTACGGTCATCGAAGATCTTGAAAACAAATCCATCATTATCAATGGTCAGATCGTACGAATGATCGATGCGAATAACCCGGAAGACATCGATTATACGCAATATGGAATCAACAACGCCTTGGTAATTGATAACACGGGCGTATTCACCAACCGTGAAGCCCTTTCTCGTCACTTGAAAGCAAAGGGAGTAGCTAAAGTTTTACTTACTGCACCAGGAAAGGAGGTTCCAAATGTAGTCTATGGAATCAATCAGAAGGAGTTGGATGTCGAAAATGAAACCATCTTTTCTGCCGCATCTTGCACCACCAATGCCATTTCACCTATTATAAAGGTTGTAAATGATAATTTCAAGGTGGTCAAAGGTCACATTGAAACTGTTCATGCCTATACCAATGACCAAAACCTTTTGGATAATATGCATAAGAAGCCAAGAAGAGGTCGTTCTGCTGCAGTAAACATGGTAATTACATCTACCGGTGCAGGAAGTGCGGTAACTAAAGTTATTCCTGAAATGAAAGATAAGTTGACTGCAAATGCCGTACGCGTTCCAACGCCAAACGGATCATTGGCGATATTAAGTCTGGAATTGAGTAAACCAACAAGTATCGAAGATATAAATGCGGTGTTACGAGATACATCACTGAATGGTGACCTGGTAAACCAAATTTATTATTCTTACGATCCCGAACTCGTTTCAAGTGATATCATTGGAAATACATGTTGCTCTGTATTCGATTCACACGCAACGATTGTTTCTAACGATGGCAAAAATGTTGTTTTGTATGCGTGGTATGACAACGAATTCGGATACACAAAACAAGTAATTCGATTGGCTAAGCATATCACAAAAGTACAGCGAGCGATATACTATTAATTGGTAATAATAGAATTAGTAAGTACAACAAAAAAGGGGCTTCAATTTTATTGAGCCCCCTTTTT
>JBIKYP010000084.1:0-10158 GCA_044355195.1 Crocinitomicaceae bacterium
GAGAGACCGTTATATTAAGCAAAAAAAACCTTGATGTTGCCTCTGATTTATGAATAGGTTAACCTTTCGTAAAACATCAAATCTGCCCGAAAATGTGTTGTAATGTTGCAAAAAAAATGCATGTCTATATCAGTCTTTAAACATTTATTTCCCAATGGCAGCTTCATTCTGGGCCATTTACACGAGAATGTTGAACGAGTTCATTCCTTAGCACTTGTTTTAGAGGAGATCATTTTTGAAGATGAGCTAAGAAAGAGAAAAGAACTTCTACTTCGATCATCAGAAATACACAGAAACACAATTGAAGAATCTCGCAGTTTATTTGAAACATTGGCTAAAAATTTAATTACTCCTTTTGACAGAGAGGACATATTTGCCATAGGAAGCGGTTTAAAGATTGTGTCATCCAAGACAGATTCACTTATTCGTTTTATTGAACAAAACAAATGCAACCATACCCAACTTGGTTTATCGCGTTTGTGTAAAACGTATCTGAAAGCCACTGCTACATTGTCAGAGATGGTTAACTCATTTGAGAATATCGGCCAAATGAAAAACACCTATTTGTCCATACTGGAGCTACGAAACCATTACGAAAAGATTGACGAATATTGCGAACACTTCATGGTTGAAAGCTTCGATACTATTGATTCTATAAAGGATATTTTAGTAAACATAGACATCTACTCCTATTTCAATTCGTTGTCAGAAAAATTAAAAGAACTGGCACAAGACACTGAAGGATTAATTGTGAAGTACGCCTAGTAATTACTTGCTCTACCACCCGTCTTCCAATTGTGGTCTCTCATTCTAAAATTCAATTATCTGATTTCGAACACTCAGTTGACAGTCAATTAAGACGTTTAATAAATCTTGTTAACAATCAAATAATAATTCTCAAATCCAAATAGTGTTATTTATTTAATTAAAGTGTATGAAAAATCAAACACTGTTCATTTTATCGTAACATTCAATTCAGAACTTCGGGATGTTAAACTTATTAAACGAAATGAACTCAAACACTACCGAAAAGCGGGAAATTGACCTTTTGGTCATTTCTGATGTTCACTTGGGAACATATGGTTGTCGAGCCTACGAACTACTTGCATATCTGCAAACAGTAAGGCCTAAAACGCTGATATTAAATGGTGACATAATCGATATTTGGCAATTTAGCAAACGTTACTTTCCATCTTCACACATGAAGGTAATCAAACATCTGACATCACTTGTATCTGACGGGGTGCCGATTTATTATATTACGGGAAACCATGATGAAATGCTGCGTAAATTTAAAGGGTTTAAAGTCGGATCATTCGAGATTGTTAATAAACTAATTTTAGATTTAGACGGTAAGAAGACATGGTTTTTCCATGGGGACGTCTTCGATATAACAATGAAACATTCTAAATGGTTAGCAAAACTTGGCGGAAAAGGGTACGATATACTCATTCTACTTAACACATTCGTTAACTGGGTGAGTGTACGTTTAGGAGGAGAGAAACTATCCTTTTCTAAAAGGATAAAAGACAACGTCAAAAGCGCGGTTAAATTTATAAACAACTTCGAAGATACAGTTGTTTCAATTGCTTCTGAACAAAACTATGAATCTGTAGTTTGTGGGCATATTCACCAACCGATAATTAAGTATTTCAATGAAAAAACAGGCACAATACAGTATTTAAATTCAGGCGATTGGGTCGAGAACTGTACCGCACTGGAATACAACAACGGACAATGGAGCTTATATCGTCTTTCACAAGATGGTGAGGCTATAAATCGGTATAAAGATTCAGAAAAGGATCAACAACAGAGCATTCCAAATAACAAAGAGTTATTCGGTGAATTATTGAAAGAATTTAGTTTACACACCCATTATTCAGATAACTAATGCGCGTTCTCTATGCCTACCCAACAACAGGATTTGGACATATATCCAGAGCAAATGAACTAATTCCTGTTTTAAAAAAACACGTTGAAGTTGACATTCTTACTAGCGGTCCTAAACTCAAAATACCGCCTCCATATGCCATTAATCATCATTTTTCGGGACTCACATTTTTCCCAAGTTCAAAAGGGGGTATAAATTTTTGGAAAACGCTTAATGACAACAGCATACTTAGGCTAAACAAAGAGATTCGCACGTTAGATGTATCCAATTATGATCTCGTTCTATCTGATTTTGAACCGATTTCAGCATTTGCAGCGAGGAATAATGGAAATGTAAATTGTATAGAATTAAGTCATCAGTGTGCCGTAATTCATCCGAAGGCTCCAAAACCGGAAAATGGGTCAAGGTTAGGAAACTTTATCATCAAAAAGATGTGTCCAAGCAACTCAAAAATAGGATTTCATTTTTGGAAATATGATGATTCCATTCATACACCTGTTATTCGCAGTGCAATTCGAAAACTACCATCTGAAAACAAGGGACATTATTGTGTTTATTTACCCGCATATTCAGCAGAACATTTATACAACCTTTTATCACTATTACCGGATGTTAAATGGCACATCTTCTCACAACAGATTACAAGACGATATGAGCAAGAGAACTGTTTATTTCATCCGGCTGACATCCATGTTTTCACACATCATCTTACCACTTGCGAGGGTATAATTTGTGGAGCGGGTTTCGAAACACCTTCAGAAGCACTTTTTTTGGGTAAAAAACTCCTCGTCATCCCGATGAAGAATCATTACGAGCAATCTTGCAATGGATACGCATTGCAGAAACTGGGTGTGGATTATATGTCAAAACTAACAAACTCAGAGCTGCCTGCACTGAAAAAATGGGTACATGAAACCAATCCTATTCATATCCCCTACCCAGATCAAACAGAACAACTAGTTACAGAAGTGCTCCAACTTAGAATAAGTTCCAAAATTAGTAACTCACTCATACCATTGAACCGATTAAACTCAACATACAATTGAATTTTTCTCTTTAGCCATGCTCCATGCATAAGATTAATAATGGATGGAATGAACACCATCAAATTCAAGAGAGAAAATAAGATTGACAGTTCAAAATAAACAGAGTGGAGTTTCGCGCTCACGCTCTCATTCTCGCTTTGTTTTGTGACCCCGAAAGTCGAAAAATCTAACTTTTACATGGATCTGGAGATGGTGATGGAATGGAAAGAATCAAAAAAAGAATGAAAATCAGAATGAAAATGAGGTAAAAAAAAACGAGAATGACGCTCTCGCTCTCATTCTCGCTTTGTTTTGTGACCCGAGAGGTGGAAAAATCTAACTTTTATAAGGATTTGGAGGGGGTGATGGAATGGGAAGATACCGTCAAAAATACTGCAAACGGTAAAAAACGATAAAACTACCTTTTGTATGATTTTACTTACATAGCTTAATTTTCAGAGAATATCGATTCAAATTGCTGTTCTATTATACCGATTTCATCCTCAGTCAATTCTTTAAATTCATTGCTTCGTGCACGTTTAGAAAGTTGTCCATTTCCTTGTTCCAAAAATCCAACCAAAAGGGAGACCATATTGTCTGGCATTTCAAATTTATTATCTAAGAAACTTTTGAATTCGTCAAACTTCATTAAATATTCGACTTCGTTAGGGATAACATTAACTAACGTGTCATTAACACAATAAAATAGAAATTCAGCCTGTGCTGTTGCATCAAAATAGCGGTAATAGTCTATGGTATCATTTAAAATTTCGACATTATTATTCTCAGATGGTTTCCAATCAATAAAATTCAAAATTGGATGTGAATAGGATTCTAATGTTTTTGCATAGTCCTTCATATTTTTTAGGATAGAAGCTGAAACTGGAAAAATGATTCCTTGTTCGGTATAACCTGTTTGCGATAAAATATGGTGAATGATATAGCGATGTAAACGTCCGTTTCCATCTACAAAAGGGTGAATAAAAACAAATCCAAATGCAATTTCAGCGGCCACTAATACGGGATCCATTCGCGATTCCGTGAGCATTTTTTGAGTTTGTAGCCAGCCAGCCATTAGTTTTTCAAGATCTTCATACTTCGCAGAAATATGATCCGGAATTGGCTCTTGTGTTGCACGATCCCGATCTCCAATAAATCCTTGCTGACTCCTGATTCCCATTTTGACAAATCGGTCATTTTCAATTACCAATTGTTGCAAGCGATTCAATTCTGCTATTGAAAGTTCATTTTTACCTGCCTGACCAATTGCTTTTCCCCAACGGGAAGCACGATTGTTTCTTGGATTTTCCCCCTCAATAGTAAATGATGCTTTTGAATCTTTTAGAAGAAGAAATGAGGAAGCTCTTTGTAGAATATCTTTGTGAACCCGATTTAAGTAGTTACTTTTTTCTTGACGAATATTAGATTCAATATATTTCTCAAGCTTTTGAGTTTTGCGAATTAGCGGGCAAAAATCTTTATTTCCAGGAAGATTATTAATTACTTTATGTCGTGGTGAACTTACGCCATCAATTGTATATTGTAATTTTTCATCAATAACAGGTACCAAATTTCCCGTTTTTAGGTCTGATATATTTAATTTTTTTCCTGTCAACCATTCATACAAGAACCAAATTCTTCTGCTGTATTGCCCAAGATTTTCCACCTGAATCATCTCTTCCATTTCTACCGACGAGAGCACTTCAAACAATTTCTTAAACACAAGGAGGTCTACTCCTTCATACTTTAATGCGAAAATGATTTGCTTGTAAAGATTTTCATCAGGAAGATATTTGGAAGGAAACACCTTCCATTCGTCACTTTCAAATTGCCTGTTTTTTGAACTAACAAATGAGAGTTTGGTCGGTATTGGAACGGCTAATTTATACGCCTCTATAATGGCACCATATCCAACGATTACCACGTCTTCGGGTACTTTTCTGCCATGATAAACACTTAATTGTAGTGAAAAACGCTTAATATTCATTCCGATAATCAAAATTTACTTAAGCGAAAGATACAGGAAATTTATTTAATAGCAAGTAAAAACACGTAATAAATTTAATAATTTGAGAAAAACGCTTAATTAATCCTGTAATAATTCTAACCTTTAGTTTTTTCTCTAAACGCAGTATGATAAAGGAATAAAACCAACTATTAACATCAAGTTTCTCCGCTTGGGGTAAACCCACAAAAAAGTCCCAAACCTTTATAGAATGGGACTTTTGGAGTAATTTGTGACCCCGTCAGGATTCTAACCTGAAACCTTCAGAGCCGTAATCTGATGCTCTATACAATTGAGCTACGGAGCCAATGTGCCGAGTACTGAAACACCTTTAAGACGTAAAAACATAATAAAAGGGTTTTGACCAGCAAAATAAACTGTTAACAATGTGTCACAAAGGTAAGGTCTTTTTTTTAAATTTTCACAAACGCTTGGTACAATTATTCGATCACAGCGGACAATCCTCGATCTAGAAGTCCGACACACATAGGTTTAAGCTCCTCAAAATCACCATGTTTAACTTGGCATTTTCCATTATAGTGAATAATGATCGTGCATTGTTCAGCTTGATTCAATTCATGCCCACAAACTTCCATGAGAGAACTAATGACATGATCAAAGGTATTCACATCATCATTGTACACAATGAGGTCTCTAACTTCTTCTAAAACTTCCTGATTGACAACATCCTCCTTTACCTTTGTATTCTCAGTAAACATAATTTCCATTATTACATGTTTTATTCAACATTACCCTTTAATCCAAATTCTCTCAATTTAAGCAGCAAAACATCCAACTTTTCTTTAGGGACATCAACTATTCTTAAGACCGTTGTGTTTTCTGAGCGAAGGAACTCCCGAGGGTAATTATATCGCAACAGCCAATCTGCGAAGTCGCCCGGAATGGATGAACCAACAAAATCTACACGTACATTTTTTGCATTTCCGGCAAACTGTTGGTCAAGGAATACCGTATCCAATTCATCTTGTAAATAGTGAATTTTAGGTAATTCATCTCGAGAATGTGCAAAAACTGACTTTACCCGCTTGTCTTGCTCATCGTAATAAAAACTTCCATGACTATTATACCGGTTTAGCACATCTCGAGGAAATTCGTCAAATGTTTGCTTAGTAACTACTTGAATCCTTTGCTCCAATTTTACTTTTGGTATAATCAATTTCTGATCAATCTTAATTTCGCTCTTTGGAGAGGTTCGAACACTCGTCCAATCATTAACAGTTATTTTCTCACTAGGATTCCGGGGCAATACGTTATCTTCCGTTATTCTATTTAATTCCAGTATTTCCGAACCATACTTAGTCAATAATTGTTCTGCTTGTAACAACGTGATTCGTTCGGACTTGTAATAAGCTGTGATAAATGCATCTTTAATTCCTTGATCAATGGCTTCCTGTTTCTTGGGTCGGGCTTCATCTACGGAAGCAAACATACCTGATGAATAGCGTATTTGTCCATTTGGAAGCCGATTGCTAATCAAAGGCTTAATCATACTCACTACTTTAGCGTTTACAGGATTATTAAAGACTCCTACTTGTACTGTGTAGAATAGTCCGGGATGCTTTTCAACAGGCTCAGAACTCACACCATCGGGAACTATAGTATAATCGGCATCCTGAAACTTCGGCAAAACCGAATCGGATAGTGTAATCCCTAAATTCACAGCCGTATTCATTGCCATCTCCATGGTCAACTCATTCTCTCCCTTTGGAATGCAACGTCCGCTAGCCTCCAGTGCTCGAGCCTCTGCCATAGAAATGCGTTTACCGTCACAATATGCAATTGCAAAGGCATCAGAATAACCAATGGATCTAATCTTGTCGCGAGCACTTATTACACTTTTCGAATTATTAAAATACCCGGCCAAATATCGAGTGATTCCGTTATTTACTGTTTCGCCTGAAACTGGGTTAAATTCTCGGAATCGATCCTTAGGGATAGGCTTCGAAAACGCCCCTACCTGAACGCGATATACCAATCCTTTTGGACTCTTGACATCAATAGGGATAGGTTTGGGTATGTTCGAAATAGTTTGAAGTTTATTGATTTCCAACCCACTTGAAGGCATAGGAATCAAAGAAGCAATAATTGCAGCACGCTGAACCGGTTCAACCCCTCGGTGCACTAAATTCTGCCATTTTAATGCTTCAGAAGTAGATGACGGTAACTCCGCATTGGCTACTTTTTGTTTGGCCTGAAGTTCTTGTCGCACTACAGCTGCTTGTTTCTCGAGTTGGGCAATGAGGTATGCATGCTGCTGAAATTTCATTTTGTTTTCAGGTGTTGATTCGCTTATCATTTTCACCGCTAACCCCTTTATTTCATGGCGTTTATACTGAATTTGGCCCTCTAATTCGTCAAGCTTTTTTTCAAGATCCAATGCCGGAATAATCTTCTCCACAAAACGTTTGTAATTTTCAGAACTAGCGATTTCGCGCTCCTCTTGGTAGCTAACATTTTGCTCTATTGCAGTCTTCGATAGCGTCTCAGTCCGGACTAATGCCTGCTTAGCGCTTAGCTTTTGTTCTACAAAAGCGAGTTGTTTGATAATTGCTTCCTTCTCCTCTAATTTAGCCGTTCGTTTAACAACAAGAAGCGATGAAGACTTAGGCTTTGATGCCTCAATATTAGCATCGAGCTCCTCGATTACCTTATCTAATTCACCAACCTGTATGGAGTATCTGCGTTTTTTAGCTTCGAGTTCCTGAATGGTTTCAAGACTGAAGGCTCCACTTTCCTTCTGTGCGACTTCAAGTTCACTTTCAACGAGTGCCTCGGTCAATCGATCAATAGAAGCCTCCTGCTTTAGAATTGCTTGGTTTAAAAAATAACTTTTCTCCTTAGTGTCTTTTGCAAGAGCTGCCTTTTTATTTAACTCAGCTATCTCCGCATCATCCGATTTCTTCTGAAGTATAACAATCCTATTCGTTAACCCAGCAGATTCTGTTTGACCAGAGTGAAGAGCAACCTGTTTCGAAATAATTTCAGAGACCGAAGCCTCTTTATATAGTTCTTCTTCTAACAATTGGCGTTTTTCATTTTCATCAGCATACTGAACCGACTTCAACATGACCTCCTTCTGTCTGCGTTCTTTTAAAGATAGATTAGATTGGCTGACGATAGAATCGGTTTTGGAAATATCCAATTTCTCCTCAGCTAATAAGGAATCTTCTTTTGCTCGATCCAAAATTAACGGCTGATTCATATTAGCCAATTCCTTATCCACATCAGAGAGAATATTCTTCAGAGTAATAAGACGTTTTCGATCCTCCAGATTATCCTTTTCATCCATTTGTTTTTGTGCAGTCTGAATCGCTAATTCTGTCTTCTCCCGTAGTTTCGTTAACTCAATTCTGAGTACCTCCTTCTTAGCTTCAGGAGTCATCACAGGATCATTTTCCAACTGAACTTTTCGTTCATAGTAGGAAATGTTAAGTTTGCTGATTTCTGCTTGCTTTGCAAATTCTGTAGTCGCCTGCGCCGACAGTATAGAATCCAGTTCTTCAGATCGCTCATTTATTCGTATTTCTAACGAACGGCTCAAGGAATTCAACAGACGACGTTCCTCTGCTAGTTCCGAATTATTTCCTTTAACTTCTTGTTCTGCATCGATGTGTTCCATACGATCGTATATCTTGGAAAGCAACTTTTCATCCGCCGTTTGTAGAGCATCGAGTTTTTGTTCCACATTAAAGTCTTTTCGATTGCTGATGGTAACTAGCTCAGCCTTATGATCTGAATCGACTTTATCTGTCAAATGCTGTTCTTGTTCAGCTGTTAATGTCACAGGAGTGTTTGATGTGCTCAGCTCAAGCGAAGCAATTTGCTGATCATTCTTCATTAATAACTCATCAAGCACTTTTAATTCTTTCTTAAGTTCCTTGTCGGCAGGATTTGATTTCAGTTCTGTGGTGACTAATTCCTTGCGAGCTTTAAGGACTAAAGAAAGATCCCTTTCCTGTTCCAGTAAGTTTTCATTGCGCTCCTCGTTTGTCAAACCAAAAGTGGATATTTCTTGTATTTTAGATTGATATTCAGGACTTAGCGTATTCAATTCTTCCCACAGATCGGTCTCATTCACAGAGATTAGTGGTTGTCCTTTTTCAAGCTTCGAAATGTCATCTTTCAATTCCGATATACGCATTTCGTTTTCCTTGATCAACTTCGCAACCACCTGATGCTGCTGAATTAACGATTTATCCGTAGGTTGCTTTTCCCGGAGCTTTCGAACGATTTCTGACTGCTGAGTAAGTTTGACAGATAAATTTTCTTCAATACTCAATTCGTTTTTGCGCTCAGACAAGGATTCGATATTGTCCTTTCTGGATAACGTAAGTTGCGATTGATACTCCGGAGTTGCTTTATCGAGTATGGATGCCTTTAATACTGAAATTTGTTTATCCGTCAATTCCGTAAGGACTTTACTCGCAATCAATTGCTCACGCTCGTCAATTCTAGCCTCCGTTTCTACCTTAACATCTTGTAATTGTGCTCGTTCCGACTTTAATTTTTCATCCTGTGGTTTGCTTTTGATCTCTTTACTCAACTCAGCAATTCTGATATTTATTGATTGTATTAAATCTTTTTCAGTTTGTTGTTTTCTGATGAGCTTATCGATTTCACTGTAGGACTTATTAGCTTCAATAACTGCTATTTCAGAAATGTAAGTTGGAGCTACTTTCGAGATCACAGCCATTTGCTGTTGTTCTTCAGTCTTGGCTAACTGCTCACTTTGCACACCATTCTGCCCTGAAAATGTTTTATTCTCACTCACTTTATTATCCTCACCTTTTCCTTGGAAGCTAGTCGCAGTAGACTTATCTTGAGTTCCGAGCTCTGTCGGAGGGCGCTCTGTTTGTGCCACTTGATCTGCACCCTTTTGATTCATTACATTCGAGGTATTCTGTCCGACTTGCTGACCATTTTGACCTGCAGTACCTTTATTCTCCGTCACAGAAGTATTCGCAGCCTTTGCTTGGGCGTTAGTTGCAATAGACTTATCTTGAGTTCCGAGCTCTGTCGGAGGGCGATTTGTTTGTGCCACTTGATCTGCACCCTTTTGATTCATTACATTCGATGTATTCTGTCCGACTTGCTGACCATTTTGACCTGCAGTCCCTTTATTCTCCGTCACAGAAGTATTCGCAGCCTTTGCTTGGGCGTTAGTTGCAGTAGACTTATCTTGAGTTCCGAGCTCTGTCGGAGGGCGCTCTGTTTGT
>JBIKYP010000019.1:0-29754 GCA_044355195.1 Crocinitomicaceae bacterium
ACTGGCAATTTCTTCAGAAGGTCCTACAGGCGTTAGATCTTTACCATATTCCTGCATAAAAAAATGATTTCTATCCTTTGAGCGGTCTGACAAGAAAACGAGCAACTTAGCTCCAACCCTCTTAACCCCTTCAAAGGAAGCCATTCCACTCTCCACTTTCATTTCAATCTTTTTACGCTCCGTATTCACAAAGTGATCATGACGAGTCAAGACGGTCGTTCCAAAATAGCCGCCTGACCAACGCAATGAATAGAAATCGCTGCCGGATACAGGCAAGATATCTCTCAAAATTCCATTTGATTTTTGAACCTCACCCCACTGAATAGTATATTCTTGAGCATACGAAACTAAACCAACCCCTATTATAATTATCGAGGAAATTATCTTATTCATAACTTTAATCTGACAGTTCATTAAACAAGTTGTATCCCTGTATAAGAGGATGGAGAGATAGATTTCAACTCCCTCTTGATATCTTCGGATACAGGTAAATCATCAATAAAATCATGAACAGACTGCTTTGTTACTGCCTCATTTTTTCGCGTCAACCCCTTTAAAGCTTCATAGGGTTTTGGGAATCCCTCTCTTCGTAGAATGGTTTGTAGTCCCTCCGCAACTACTGCCCAATTTCGCTCCAAGTCGGAACGAAAGGCTTCGTGATTTATAAGTAACTTATCGAGGCCAATTAATGTAGATTTTATTGCTATAAAGGTATGCGCCATAGGCATCCCTATAGTCCTCAACACCGTTGAATCCGTAAGATCTCTCTGTAAGCGAGAAACAGGCAATTTAGCCGATAAATGTTCAAATAGCGCGTTAGCAATCCCTATATTCCCTTCGGAATTCTCGAAATCAATAGGATTAACCTTGTGTGGCATGGCCGACGACCCTACCTCTCCTTCCTTCAATTTTTGCTTAAAATAATCCATTGATATGTATGTCCACATATCGCGATTCAGATCTAGAATTATGGAATTAATGCGCTTCAAGCAATCAAATAATGCCGCAAGATTGTCGTAATGTTCTATTTGAGTAGTTGTTTGGCTTCGGTTTAACCCAAGGTTATCATTGACAAATTCGTTAGCAAATGAAACCCAATCATACTCGGGAAAAGCGACGTGATGGGCATTAAAATTACCCGTAGCACCGCCAAACTTTGCGGAAAACGGAATCAGTCTCAATTGTCCAAGCTGCACATGCAAACGCTCGGTAAAAACCTTTATCTCTTTCCCAAGTCTTGTAGGAGATGCCGGTTGACCATGCGTATGAGCCAACATCGCAATATCCTTCCATTCTTCCTGAAGAAAAGATAACCTATCCACCACTTTTTGAATTAGAGGTAAATATTGGTCGTGTATAGCATCTTTCAATGACAAAGGAACAGCAGTATTGTTTATGTCTTGAGATGTCAATCCAAAATGTACATACTCAGAGAATGCTTCCAACCCAAGATCTTTCATTTTTTCTTTTAGAAAATACTCTACCGCCTTTACATCATGATTTGTTGTTTTTTCAGTATTCTTGATCCATAGGGCGTCAGACTCAGAAAAAGAAAGACTAAGGTTGCGCAACTCGTCGAACTTCTCCACTGGAAAATCAACCAGAGAACCAATCCGTGTACTTGCTAATGCAATCAAATATTCTACCTCTACCATCACCCTGTAGCGGATCAATCCGAATTCTGAAAAATAGGATTGGAGTTCTTTTGTTTTAGATTGATATCTGCCATCTACAGGAGTAATGGCTGTCAAACCGGAAAACTGCATATATTCAAACGTTTGTGCTTAAACAAAGAAAGCCGTAAAGATAACAATTCCTTAAACCGAATATTTGTAAAAGCATGTGTTTTCCTATATTTGGTCGTGGAGTTTTTTAAACATTTTTGGTTAGGAGTTCGATCGTTCGGCAAAGCGATTCCTTTTATCATAAAACATCGCCTTTATTTCTACATCTTATTGCCGGCATTGATCATGATACTTCTTTATAAGGGGGGTGAAATGCTCGTCGGAAGACAATCCTTTTCGGAGGTGAATACCATAAGTGAAATCCTGAACTATCTCACCAAACTACTGATAGACATTAGCCTAGGAATATTGCTCATGACTTTCGCTAAATTCATTGTCGTCATCATTTTATCTCCTTTGCTCACCTATTTGAGTGAACGGTGCGACACTTTACTTACAGGAAACAAATACCATTTCAATCTGGACCAGTTTTGGCGTGACATCCAACGGGCAATTCGTATAGCTCTTAGAAACATTGTTCGTCAATACCTTATAATTCTTCCTATTTATTTCATTGCCTGGCTTTTTTGGAAGAACCCCACCAGTTCACCGGTCATGTTTCTTGTCTTTCTAATCTCATCCTACTATTATGGATTTAGCTTTATTGATTACATTAACGAACGAAGAAAACTCGATGTCAAAAACAGCATTCAATTTGTCAGGAAGACTTCGGGTTTGGCTATTTCAATTGGAGGATGCTATGCTGTTCTGATCTTTGGCCCGGTGGACATTGGCGTAATTTTCAGTCTAAAAGGCTATGACCCTCTAAACGTTTCTTCAAGTCTGTTGACGATTGGTTATCAACTGATATTATGGTTCCTCGCATCTGCAGCACCCATACTCGGCATCGTTGCCGCTACGCTTGCCATGTATGAATTGGGGCATCTAAAAAGTAACGCTTTACAGTAAATGAATGAAAAGTTCACCTTGCTATTTTTTCACCAAAGAAATTTGCTTTCTTTTGCATTGAACATTTTGCTACTATAAACACAATAAAATCATTATGAAAAGAATAATTTCTCTAATTATTTTTATTTTCTCGGTGCTGATCATAAATAGTGTAAGTGCTACATCTTTTATTCCTCCGGATTCGACGGCTAATCTGATAGATAAAACAGCGGCGATTACCTTTATAGAAAAGGGGAAATCTCTTATGAATGAAGGAAAAATGAAAGAGGCAGTTATGCAATTCAAACAAGCGTCAGTTAAAGACCCCTACAACTGGAAAGGTGCCTATTGGTTAAGCCATTGCTATTATGAAATGAGCGATTATGTTCCGGCATTGAAATACGCTAAGGAAGCTTGGAGACTCGATAAAAATGACATAGATAAAGATGTTTGCGAATTATTGGGTAGATCTTATCACCATTTAGAAAAAGTTGATTCCGCCATCATCTACTTAAAAAAGGCTATAGCTCTAAATTCTCCAACTCGTGTTAAAGAGTTAAAACTCGATTTATTAGTCAAACAGTGTGAATTTGCAAAGGCTCAGATATCAAGCGGAAAAAGAAGCAAGAAATTAGCTCTTGTCGCGCTGAATTCAGATTACAATGATTATTGCCCCATACTCACAAATGGTGGAAAATCAATTTATTTTGTATCAAGAAGAAATCATAAAAATGGTGCAGCTCTAAATCCCGACGATCACGAATTTTTCGAGGACACCTACCATGCTGTATGGAATGAAAAAATAAATAATTGGGACTCAATAACTAATGCATTAGGCCGAATAAACACCAACGGATTCGATGCAATCAATTTTATTTCCAAAGATGGTCTAGATGCTTTAATGACAATTAACACAACTGCTGTTGAGACCAATCACCCAACAAAAGGTTCGGATTTGTTCACCATCGAATGGAGTTCTAAAAACAAATGGACTTCACCGAAACGTATAAACAATAAGACGATTAACACCTCTTTTTTTGAAGGTTCAGCAACCATGACCGATGATATGAATACCATGTATTTTGTTTCAGATCGAAAAGGAGACAAATCTGCAACGGACATTTATATGGTGACGAAGAATGGTAAATCTTGGGGTGAAGCTAACGTTCTTCCTGCTTCAATAAATACATCAGGAAGAGAAACCACACCTTTTATTACGGGTGATGGTAGATTTTTATTTTTCAGTTCTGATGGCCTGGAGGGTATGGGGGGATATGATATTTATGTGTCTGAAAATAGGGGTGATTCTTGGAGCGATCCAATTAACTTGGGAATTATGTTCAATTCTGTTAATAACGATACCCATTTTCAATATTACCCTGAATTGAAAAAGGCGGTCATGTCGAGCTTTGAAATAAATGGTGAAAAAGCGAACATGGATATCTTTCAAATCGACATGACTGATTTTGTTATTCCAACTGCACCTTAATTCGTACAAATTCCGTGAAGCGTTTTTTCTTTGAAATAGCCTATAACGGAAAACACTTTTCAGGTTGGCAACGACAACCACAACAAAGAAGCATTCAAGAAACAATTGAAGTTTGCTTGTCGCGCATTTATTCAAATCTTCCTATAAAAATTATGGGTTGCGGACGAACAGATGCAGGTGTACACGCCATGAGTTTCTTCTTTCATGTAAATCTTCCTGAACATTCCTTACTAATCGACTTGAACCATTTTCAATTCAAGCTTAACCGCATGCTTCCGGAATCAATTTCTATCTACCGCATTTTCCCTTGTGAGGACCATGCACGTTTCGATGCTAGAACGAGAACCTACCGTTACTTTATCTCGCTTAAAAAAGATCCTTTTAAAACGAACAGTCATTTGTATATTCCAAAGATCCCTGATTTTGACAAAATGAATGCTGCTTCAAAATATCTCGTTGGAAAAAAAGATTTCACTTCACTTTCTAAGCTTCATACAGATGTAAAGACAAATATCTGCACTATTATTAAGGCTCAATGGGAGATGGAATCTGAGACAAGTTGGTACTTCGAGATCACAGCAGACCGATTCTTACGAAATATGGTTCGCTCAGCTGTAGGCACAATTTTAGAAGTAGGCTGGAATAATTTATTGCCCGAAGATATCATTAAAATTCTGGAAGCTAAAGACAGAGGTGCAGCTGCCAAATCTGTTCCCGCGCATGGATTATTTCTATGGCATATAACTTATGATTTCAATGCGCTATAACAAAGCGCTTGCGAGCAGTGACCTCACCTTCTCTTGTCATTAGTACAAGTACATAGGTTCCATTTGTTAAATTTCCAATACTCACTTTTTGTATCATTTTTCCCTTTAAACTTTGGCTAACGATTTCTTTTCCTTTCATGTCAAGTATGCTGAATCTATCGATTCTCACTAATACGTCTCCGTTCAGTTCAATTGATTCTGTTGCGGGATTCGGACTGATTAATATATCTTGATGATTCATTTTATTTTCTCCTGCTACGCCACCCGTCAACAACAATGGATCTGATATGGCGTAACATGTTCCATTAAACACCTCTAACGTATAGGCTCCATGGTATGGTGCCTCGTAAGTTGAACTTGTTGCTCCTGTTATGCTATTTCCATTCAAATACCATTGATATTGAAATCCCGACTGTTCTAAATCTACAAGCGTTATTGTTCCTCCTGCCTCTATCATTGTAGATATTGGGGCTTGTATCTGGGCTACGGGTGAAGGTTTCACCTCAACACTTACCGGGTCAGAAATAACCTGGTTTTTCCCCAAAGTAATAGAAACGGTATAGGCTCCGGATTCTCGTGCCTCCATAAACCACTTGTTTTCGCCTTCAACAGCAATACCATCCCGCATCCACTGATAAGTATATCCCTCTCCTCTAATCGTTTCAAACCTTACTGAATGACCACTGCAAAAGGTCGTAGACCCCTTGACAAAAATCCTTTTGTCAATAATCAAATTCTGATCTCCGGCTACAAAGGGTAAATAAGCAAAAAATACAAGGAACATTTCATCAAAAGTGCTTTCTCCTGCAAACACCGCTTTGGGAGGTGAAGAAGGATTATTGACGTTAGCTGATGTATTGTCATATACACCCTCTGACTTTAAGGTAGTCCCGGCAGGCAAAATCATTGCATTTGGAAAAATATAATTATCCTGCCAATGAAAATCCCACTGAGGAATCCAAACAATACGTGTTGTATCACCACTTAATGGTGCATTCGCCCACACTTTAAAACTCTTGCCAAGAAGATGCATGTGAGGAAATGCAAACAATACCGTACTTTTAAACGGAACGACCTGTACTGCACGAAAGGTTTTCGACTGATTAGCAGGGATATACAAAGGTCCGTTCGTCATATTATAATGATTGAGTAACGGACTAACAGAAATCTTTCGCAAAGTCGCGTTATTCGTTTTTAAGTTGACCGTTGTTGTATCCATTAATCCATTGCTTCCGGGAGCGTAATGTACCTGAACGATAATTCGCGTATTGGACGCAAGCCTGAAACCAGTGCCCACCGGAGTGAAATAGGGAGTTGCGCCGGGCACATAACCATAGAGCAGTTGTGACGCTGAAGATCCTGTGCCACCCGCACCATTTGTATTAATAGGGTTATTCGTGGAATCCTGGAAAACGAGTACATGATGAACAATTTCGGGATTTCCCGGAACAACTTCAATCGCAGTAATATAAGTTGGAGATGTATTACCGGCAAACAACTCAAAATTTCGGTAGACATCACCGGTAGATGTGACCGTATAATTAGGAATTGAAAGGGAGATATCCGGTGTGCCTAATTGTGATCCATTAGAAAAGAAGGGTAATGATGGTGCCATATTTAAGTTTCCGGAAGGCATACCTGCGGTAACCCATTGACCAAACCTGTTGATATCTGAGGTATCCATAATTCGCTCATAAGCAAATTGTTTATAGTTTTGGTTCGGTGTCCATGGTGGCATGCTTTTTTCCTCCATCGCTTTCTTTAGCCAACCTGCCATGTTACTTACTTCTTCATAAGTCTCTAAGGCAAAGGGTGCTATCCCTCCCGAACGATGACAGGATGTGCAATTCCCATAAATAATTTTGGCTATATCATTGGACCATGTGGGAGCTTGAGAACGTCCATTGAATATAATCACAAACACAAAAAGCAGTAAGAATAAGAATCGCATTATATTCGTATTGATTCACCAATTTACGAAATTATTGCTTTGTATTCCTTTATTTTGTATTCCTTTATAATGTGTTTAGCAGTTACTCCACCATCAAAATATAATTGTTCTTTTTCCCTTTGCCGAGCAGGATGTATTTGTCATTGATAAGGTGATCTGATGTAAGATTGAAGTCCTCGCCAACTTTTTCTTTATTCACGGAAATGGCATTTGCTTTCAACTCTCGACGAGCTTCGCCGTTGGAAGACAAAAATCCTGTTTTAGCGGCAAGCGCATCTACGATTGACATTGATCCATTAAATTCACTTCTCGATACAGTTGCTTGCGGAACGCCGTCAAAAATGGCAAAGAAATCTTTCTCACTCAGCGAGCGCAGATCTTCTGCCGTAGATTTACCGAAGAGGATGTTAGAAGCCGCAATGGCTGTCCTCAATGCTTCGGATCCATGCACACGTTCAGTAATATCTGCAGCAAGGGCTTTTTGCAGGCCTCGCAAATGCGGGGCTTCAGAATGTTCCATTTCCAATGCTTCGATCTCTTCACGAGATTTCAAGGTAAAGATCCGAATGTAATTTCCGGTATCTGCATCGCTTGCATTAAGCCAAAACTGATAAAACTCATATGGTGAAGTTTTCTCCGGATCCAACCACACACTTCCACTCTCGGTCTTTCCGAATTTTGTACCATCCGCCTTCTTGATCAAAGGAGTAGTAACGGCGTATGCTTGATTTCCGGATTTACGTCGAATTAGTTCTGTTCCCGTTACAATATTACCCCACTGATCAGACCCGCCCAACTGAAGGATACAGTTCTTGTGTTTATTCAGATAGTAGAAATCATAACCCTGTACGAGCTGATATGAGAATTCTGTGAATGACATTCCTGTTTCTAATCGTTTTTTCACGGAATCCTTGGCCATCATATAATTGACAGAAATGTGTTTACCCACATCACGAATGAATTCCAGAAAACTCATGTCTCTAAACCAATCATAGTTATTGACCATTTCAGCAGAATTATCTTCTGCCTTGAAATCAAGGAATTTCTCCAACTGTGACTTCACACAGGCAACATTGTGCTCCAAGGTCTGCGGTTCAAGTAAATTTCTCTCCTCCGACTTTCCGGATGGATCGCCTACCATACCCGTAGCCCCTCCAACAAGAGCATATGGCTTGTGTCCGGCGCGCTGAAAATGTACAAGCGTCATGATCTGAACCAAATGCCCCACATGCAAAGAATCAGCTGTCGGATCAAAACCAATATATCCGGATGAAACCTTCTTCAGGAGTGCCTCTTCTGTTCCAGGCATAATATCGTGTACCATACCACGCCATTTCAATTCTTCTATAAAGTTGGAAGGCATTATACGCGCGTTAGTTCTTTAAATACTTCTTCAAGTGTTTTAGCCTCAGTCCTCAGAGTTAGAACAAGGAGACCTTTTTGCCGTGCAAATTGGGCAATCGCTTTTCTAAGATCGATATCCTCTGTTGTTTCAAGCAACCAACCCTCTCCGACCTTCTCTAACTTTTTCACATGAGGGATTCCCTGTAATTGCCCTTTGGATAGCTCACCTTCAAATTCTGCATATACAGTTTGATGCGATAAGTCTGTCTGAAGATGTGAGGCCGTATCGTCAGCTACAATCTGTCCTTTACTGATGATTACTACACGGTCGCAGATGGCCTCTACCTCCTGCATGATGTGTGTAGAGAGCATGACCGTCTTAGAACGCCCAATTGTCTTGATTAACTCTCGGATCTCGACCAACTGGTTGGGGTCCAATCCGGATGTTGGTTCATCAAGAATGAGCACTTGTGGATCATGAATAATGGATGCCGCAAGGCCCACACGCTGACGATATCCTTTCGAAAGTGCTCCGATTTTTTTATTCTGCTCTACGTCTAATCCGACAGCCTTGATCATTTCATTGACCCTATCCTTCAAATTTTTGATTTTGTAGATCTTGCCGACAAATTCCAGATATTCCCTTACATACATATCAATGTAAAGAGGATTATGCTCGGGTAAATAACCTATGATCTGTCGTGTTCTCAGTGAATCGACATCGACAGGCATTCCGCAGACACTCACCTCACCTGAGGAGGCAGGAATAAAACCAGTAATGATTTTCATTGTAGTAGACTTCCCTGCTCCATTCGGACCTAAAAAACCGACTATCTCGCCCTTCGCAACCGAGAAGGAAATATCGCGTACCGCAGCTTGTTCTCCGTAATATTTGAAAAGGTGTTTGACGTCAATGGACATTGCTCCTTAATTTGTGTGCGAATATACAAAAACTGATATGATCAATGGCACGTAAACCGATGCTAACTCAGACAATTCTAATTAACTTCGTAATAATCAAAAGTAAAGTCCACAATGGCAGCAATGACAAAAATGACAAAAGAAATTCAAACATATTTCACCTCAGGATGTGGAAGATGCAAGCTGTTCGACACACCAGAATGCAAAGTAAATACCTGGCAAAATGCACTCAGTGTATTGCGAAAAATCATTTTAACATCTAGTGTTTTGGAAGAGGAAATAAAATGGGGTATGCCTTGCTACACGTACAACAAAAAAAATGTGTTCCTACTGGCCGCTTTTAAGGAATATTGTTCGATCAGTTTTTTCAAAGGAGCCTTGCTTCATGATCCGGATAAATTGCTCGTCAGTCCGGGTGAACATTCACAGGCAGTCAAAATGTTTCGCTTCACTAAAACACAAGATGTTTTGCGTCTTGAAAGCACAATAAAATCATACATTCAAGAGGCTATCGAGTTAGAAAAACAGGGCAAAAAAGTGACTTTTAAAAAAGTCTGTGAATATTCTATTCCTGAAGAATTCCAACGCCGAATGGAGCAGAACAATAAACTTATGTCGGCATTTTATGCGCTAACCCCCGGAAGACAACGTGCATATTTGCTTCATTTTAGTCAGGCCAAACAAGCTGCCACTCGTGAATCCAGAATAGACAAATGCATTCCAATTATTTTCTCTGGTAAAGGCTACAATGAATAATACTTTGGGAATGATCGATCTTTCCATCCTATCTTTGTAACCATGGCGGAGACTGGAATCGTACTTAAATCCACCGGTAAATGGTACACCGTAGAATTGACGGATGGGAATATTATTTCATGCAGAATCCGTGGAAAGTTGAGGCTCACAGGATTGAGCACGACCAATCCAATCGCTGTGGGTGACCGCGTGATAATTGATGCTGATACCGATGAAGAAGGTAAACGCACTATTTCAGATTTCGAAGAACGATCTAATTACATTGTTAGAAAATCAACCAATTTAAGTAAGCAAATGCAGATTCTTGCTGCAAATATAGATCGAGCATATTTGTTGGTGACTATAAAATCTCCCTTTACTCACAAGGCTTTTATCGACCGGTTTCTCGTTGCGGCAGAATCTTTTCGCATTCCGGTGACGATACTGGTCAACAAAGTGGATCTTTACAACGAGGCAGAATTACTTCTATTGGATGAATTACAACAGATTTACGAACAGATCGGCTATCCTTGTGAGCAGATTTCCGCTATTTCCAGTTTCAATTTCGACTGGTTGAGAGAAGAAATTAAAGGAAAACAAGTGATGATATCTGGTCATAGCGGAGTTGGAAAAAGTTCACTTGTGAATGCTTTGGATCCCGAACTGGCACTACGAACAGGTGAGATTTCGCAAGCACATCAGCAAGGTCAGCATACCACCACATTTGCAGAAATGCATAAACTTTCAGGAGGAGGATATATCATTGATACGCCTGGAATTCGAGCCTTTGGCATCATTGACCTCGACAAAGATGTCATCTCACATTATTTCCCTGAGATGCGCGCCTTGATAGGAGCATGTAAGTTTCACAACTGTAAACATCTCAACGAACCTAAATGTGCTGTAAAAGAGGCTTTTTCGAAAGGAAAAATTCCCCAGAGTCGCTATCAAACCTACGTACAACTGATGCGAGAAGACCCAAATGAGATACACCGAAAAGATATTTACGGATGAGAGTCGTCTTACAACGTGTTTCGGAAGCCTCGGTCACTATTGACGAAAAGGTCTATAGCTCCATACAACGGGGTATTCTAATTCTATTGGGAATTGAACAAGATGACGATCAAAGTGATGCTGAATGGTTGATCCAGAAGATCATTGGTTTACGGATTTTCTCGGATTCAGAGGGAAAAATGAACCGCTCAATACGTGAGGTAGAAGGAAGATTTTTGGTGGTCAGTCAATTTACATTGCACGCCTCAACGAAAAAGGGAAATCGTCCGAGTTACATTCGAGCATCCAGACCCGAGTATGCACTTCCATTACACGACTATTTCGTTCAGGAATTGGGAACTCAATACCGAGACAAAATCGAAACAGGGGTTTTTGGTGCAGACATGAAAGTATCAATTGTAAATGACGGTCCGGTAACGATTATTATTGATTCGAAGAATAAAGAGTGATTTTTTCAGCAAGAGCAAGGAGCAAGGAATAAAGACAAAGGACTGGAATAATTAGTAGAAAAATATGACTATTCAAGAAGCACAAAAACACATTGACGACTGGATCAAGGAATACGGTGTGCGTTACTTCAACGAGTTGACGAATACTGCGATCTTGATGGAAGAGGTAGGTGAAGTTGCCCGTATCATGGCGCGGCGGTACGGTGAGCAAAGCGAGAAGTATTCAGATAAGGACAAGGATCTTGGCGACGAAATGGCAGATGTGTTATTTGTATTAATCTGTCTGGCCAACCAAACGGGGATAGATCTGCAGGCAGCGTTAGAGAAGAACCTCGAGAAAAAAACCAATCGGGATCATTCCCGCCACAAGGAAAATAAAAAACTAAACAAATGAGTATAGACAAACTGCGTGTTGAATTACAAGAGGTGCTTCCGGAAAAAGGAATCAGTGAACTTAATCCGTTTCAATGGAAAGTGATCGATGGCATGAAAGCAGGAAAGAATCTGCTCATTGAAGGACACGAAGGAGCGGGTAAATCAACAGCGATTGTTTTGAGCGTGATCCAAAAAATAACGGAAGCAGGTGAAGGTTCGCCAAGGGCAATCATAATTTGTTCATCTGATAACAAGGCTCATGCACTACATGCAACCCTCGAGGGAATTTGCAGACCATTGGACCTTACCGTAGATTTGGCGCACGATCGAGGAAATAAATTACAACAGCGAAATGACATTTTCAACGGAACGGAAATCATTGTTGGGACACCAAAACGTCTGTACGAATTATACATACAGAATGGATACAATGTCAGTCAATTGAAATTATTCGTGCTTGATGACACATCAGAGTTATTCAAAAGCGGATTCAAGGTTCAACTGACAAGAATTGCCGAAAGTTTGCCGAAATGCCAGTATATGCTTTGTTCCACTGATTTCACAGATCGTAGAATTGTAGATTTTTTAAATGAGAGTATTCCCGTATACCAAAAAATCGAAGCAGAATAAATGGAAGAATTCCCTAATTTTAAGTTGAATGAGCATATTATGGATCGCAAAGAAATAATAAGACTTCGTCCTGAGGTATTGATTGATAATACGGATTGTGCCTCATCCATTGAGCAATTTCAGAACAATTCGCTTCGTCCCATAATCAAATTTCAACATGACCTCATAATCGAATTGGTCACCACGAACGTGCTGTTTAATGCGCTCAGAAAAGATAAAGGTCCTAGGCTCGAATTTCAAAAAAAGGTCCGAAGATTTATCATTGGTCAGGTTGCTTTAAAAAATCAACTCATTGGATTTATTACCGGTAACATGACCTTATCAGAATTTGACTTCTACCTGAAAAAACAACGGGAAATTAATAAACGCATTGCGGAGATGATTTGTCAGCGCATATCAGATACTCTCTACTAATGTTCTGATTTGTTTTATTTTAACTTAGATTTTATGACGACAATACATCAACATTTTTATTCCGTTTTTTAGTAAAAACGGAGGCAAACTCATCCCCTGAAAGCAGAACAAAAACCAAATAAAAAACAGGCAAAAAGGCGACTTTGTATCGAACTAAGTTTCCCAAAACGGGAGTCAGAATCCCAATAAATGAGGCAGCAACGATCACATACCAAATCCCAAACCAAATCAACGCGTTAAGTCTTTCCTTTCTTTTTTGAAAAAGTGAATATAGAATCCATAAAAAAAGGATCAAAATGAAGCCATTCTCAATTGATGGGATGAACATTAATACGTTTTTGATTTCCCAAAAATAAGGGCGGAACAACGCATTCGACATTCCTTCCGGAAGTAACCGAATAAAATTCAAAAATGTTCCATCCAACTTACTGAGGTAAAAATAACTATTTGCATGTTCTCGTTTTGCTTCATGCTCATTACCTAATTGTTTAAATTTAAGCTTTTCAAGAATATTCCAACCATTTCCAAGCACGTTCTCTTCATATGATTGGCTGTGCAGTTTCTCCCACTGCAGTTTCTCGTTTTTCACATAATTAAGATCATAATAACCCGGTCTGAGCAGATATGCGTTTATTACTAAAATTGAAAGACCAACAACCATAACAACGGTATAAGTTAGACTAACGCGTGGGATCTTCAATTTATTAATCATTAGATAAATGAAAGTAAAAAAGATAAAAATTGCTCCTATTTGGGGCTTTGAGAGCGTTAGTAAAAATAACGACGACGCCAGTAGAAATAAAGATTTTAATCCCATTCGAATAAGAAATCCGAGTGAAAGGCAAAGAAAGGCAACCAAGAGCATTTCCTTTAGTGCCCCCGACGTCCAAATTAAAATGGTGGGACTAAAAAAGAGCAACAAGAAAAATAGTTTAGATTGAAAGGCAGAAAAAATTGATTTAAATGATCTTAGTAAAAAAACCATCGATAGAAAACTGAAAACCGAAAGAATTAAAAAGGAAAAGAATATGGAACCCCTTGTTAAGAAAACCAATAGACTGTCAATGCGTATGATTAGCTGATTGTCATTAAGAACCCCATAGCTGTTGGCCTTATTCCAAAACAGAAGAGAATCCAATATTCGGAAAGAACCTTCATTGATAGGGTCAAAACCGAATAGAATTCGCAGATAATCTTCATAAGAGACATAAACTATGGAAGCCAGCTGTTCACCATCCCGAAAATACTTGTAGATGTCGCTCTTACTCTGATCAGTGTAATAGTAAGTGTAAATTCCGTACAAGGCAATCGCAGCAATAATCTTAAAAAGAAAGGCTGTAAAAACATATTTTTTTTCAACCCCTTGAATTTCAAGTTTTTTTGTTTTAAAAACAACAAATAAAAGAGACAAAAGCAGAACGAAAAAAACTATCATAGTGCATGCTTTAATTTTTCCGCAACTATTTTATCTATGGGAAAAGTAACCGTTTCTGGCATAAGTTGATCAATTGCCACCCAGCGGTATGACTCTTTATTGCTATCCAAGGGTATAGATTGCACATCTGTATCAATTAGTCGCCAATAGGTTGTATTCACATGATAATAGAATGAATGTAACTGATGCTTTGAATCAAACATAGAAAGCTGATGAAAATCATTAAAATAAAATAGCTCACCTACAGTAATTTCAAGGTTGAGTTCTTCCTTAAATTCACGAATGAGCGCATCTTTAAATCCCTCCCCAAACTCCAGCCCGCCTCCCGGAAATTTAGTAAACGCATAGCCGTTTCTGGTTTCATCTGACAAAAGTACTTCCCGAAAATCATTTATCAAGATGCCATACACGCGAATATTAAAAGGAAACATAACACTATTCCTCCAGTATGGCTTTAATGTTAGGTCTAAAATACAAATCTGATTTCAACACCTTACCGTCTTCCCTGTATATCGGTTTTCCATTTTCATCTAATTTACTCATGTTCGAGCGCTGTATCTCTTGAAACACCTCTACTATTTTATATTGAAGGCCATGTTTTAATATAGTCCCACACAAGATGTACAACATGTCGCCTAGGGCATCGGCAACCTCTACAATATCTCCTCTTCTGGCGGCATCAATATATTCTTCGTTCTCTTCACGCATGAGTTTATAGCGCAAAAGAATATCTGACTCTGATAGGTCAGCTGTCGGTTCATATCTATTATCAATTCCAAAGACATTATGGAATTCCTCTACTGCTGAGATGGTTTCTTTTATGGTCATAAACTATCTTTACTTTGGCATATTCATTACTTTCTCCTGGTGTCTTATAGATTCTTGGTGAATAGCATCCATGATCTGTCGAATAAACACTTTTGAAATTTGCATTTCATCAGCTCTTTTTAGACGTGTTTCTATCTGGCCCATCCAATATTCCTGTTGAAGTACAGTAATATTATGCCTTTTCTTTAGTTCTCCTACATCTTCACTCAAACGCATCCGCGTCATCAAAAAGTCGAAGATCCTATCATCTAGCTCAATGATCTTATCCCGCAACTCATTTAGCGGAAACTCAACCCGAGCATCAATGGACGTAGAGCGTCGGACAAGTGCTTTAATAATTTCCTTTAATTCAGAGGGAGTAACTTGTTGTTTTGCGTCGGACCACGCATTCGGAGGATCCCGATGCGTTTCAATCATTAACCCGTCAAAATTGAGATCCAGTGCTTTTTGAGAAACCTCTCGAATCAATTCACTTTTTCCCGAAATATGACTTGGATCGCAAATAATGGGCAGATAAGGTAAACGCGCTTTTAAAGCAATGGGAATTTCCCAATTTGGAACGTTGCGATACTTCGGATGCTTGTAAACAGAAAAACCTCGATGCACAGCTGCCAAATCGGTTAACCCTACCTTCTCCAAACGCTCAAATGCACCAATCCATAATTCTAAGTCAGCATTAACAGGATTCTTTACCATAACCGGTATTCTAACTCCCTTCAATGCATCGGCAATTTCCTGAACGGCAAAAGGATTTACCGTTGTTCGTGCTCCAATCCACAAGACATCCACCCCGGCTTTAAGCGCCAGCTCAGCATGCTCACGATTCGCCACTTCCACCGCTACCGGCAAGCCTAGTTTGCGTCCGGTATTAACCAACCATGGTAATCCAATAGCTCCAATACCCTCGAAGGAATCGGGTCTCGTACGTGGTTTCCAAATACCGGCACGAAGCATGTGTGTCAGATTCTCCTCAGCTATCAGGCGACAAGTCTCAAATACTTGTTCCTCGCTTTCAGCACTGCATGGCCCCGAAACAATGAAAGGTCGCGTCGATTTTGTGATCTGCTCTTTTAAATCCATGTAGGTCTAAAAAATCTCCATAAGGAAACTTTAATATTCAGTTTTATCCCTTCAATACTCATTCTAAACGTAAGATAATAAGGGGGCAATTGGTGCATCTGTTCCTTTTTTGTACAAATTTAGGAATCATTCGATTCAATAGTAAAAATATTTCACATGATTAGTTGGAGATGTGAAATTTATTCAAAATATTTGCATTGTGAAAATGAAAATAACCCATACCCCATGGCGATGGCATCCAATAAAGCATTGGTGTGACTGATAGTGGTATGTTCTCAAATTTTTGAACAACTTGTCGCACCTGACAAGGTTTTTTGTTTTCCATTAATCCCTAAACATGAATATTTACACAGAAAGTTTCCGTTTCAACGCGGATCAATACACACCGGTAGGACTTTACACCAGACTTCGTGACAAACATCGGATGCCCTGTTTACTTGAAAGTAATGACTACCATGATCGAACGGATAGCAAATCCATCATTGGTTTGGATCCTATCTTAGAAATTATTCTTCAAAATGATCAACTGGAGGTTAGAGGTGCATCTAAACCCGATATTTTAAAGAAAACTTTATCAAAAACTGCCTTTGATCAATTGAGTGAACTTTTGCACTCAACGAAATTTGACGCTTCATTTGAAGAAAATGGGTTTTTCGGGCGCTTTGGATTTGAATTTGTGCGCTATGAAGAACAGCAATTGAAACCTCAACAATCCAGTCTTGATCTTCCAGACGTTCACCTCTTTATATTTCGCTACATCATCGTGTTGGATCACTTTAACGACGAAGGCACATTACTCAAGAACAGCTTTGAATTAGGTGATTTAATCGCTCCAAATGAAAAACATGACTTACTTTCTTCAGGTACCTCTAATGAATTTCCCTTCTATTTGATTGGACAGGAGCGATCCGAAATGAATGAAGATGAATTCAAAGAACTCGTAGCTAAAGGTATATACCATTGTCATCGCGGGGATGTTTTTCAAATAGTGCTTTCAAACGCCTACGCCCAAGACTATTTTGGTGATGATTTTCAGGTTTATCGAAAATTAAGACGGTTGAATCCTTCTCCATACCTCTTCTACTTTGATTTTGAATCCTATCGTCTTATGGGTAGTTCTCCAGAGGCACAATTACTCATCAATAACAATAAAGCGGAAATCCATCCAATCGCCGGGACAGTAAAACGAAATAGTGACGAAACAACGGACAAAAAGGCAATTAACGCACTAATCACCAGCGAAAAAGAACTCTCCGAACATACCATGCTCGTTGATCTTGCCCGCAATGATTTGAGCAGAAAAGCTACCAATGTTAAAGTAGACGTATTCAGGGAGTTACAACGCTTCTCACACGTCTTTCACCTGGTCTCCAAAGTAAGCGGTGAAATTGAATCCAATTCACAATTTGATCTTTTTAATGAAACCTTTCCTGCCGGCACCCTGTCAGGAGCGCCCAAACCAAAAGCCTTAGAACTAATCATAGCTTTTGAAAAAGAAAGCCGCGACTACTACGGAGGAGCGATCGGATTCTTTAAGCTCGGATCTTCAATGAATATGGCTATCGTCATTCGTAGCATTCTATCCAAAAATGGCACTTTGAATTATCGAGCCGGTGCAGGGATTGTTCTTGATTCGACTCCGGAAGGAGAATTTGCCGAAGTAAAAAACAAGCTGCGCGCGGTTCGCAATGCTATTCAACTCACCTCAGAAATTCAGCAATATAATGAGACTAACAGTTATTGATAACTACGATTCATTCGTCTACAACATAGTACGTTATCTGAAAGAGGAATCTTGTTCGGTAACGGTAATGAGAAACGACCATATTGATAAAGATGCACTAACCAAGAGTGAAGCTATCATTCTGTCACCAGGCCCGGGAATTCCTGAAGAAGCCGGCGAACTAATGCAAGTAATCGAAGAATTCTATCAACGCAAACCGATGCTCGGTGTCTGCCTCGGACATCAGGCCCTTGGCAGTTTTTTTGGTGCTTCACTTCTGCCTGCAGAAAACATCGTACATGGCCGAACAAGTGCATTGAGAATTACAGCCAAAGACGCCATATTCGATGGCCTTGGAGACACCATTGAAGTTGGTCGCTATCACAGTTGGTTACTTAAAGATCCTTTGCCTGAGGTTTTAATTAAAACGAGTGAAACCTTAAATGGTGAGCTTATGTCATTTAGACACGTCGACCTCCCCATATCTGGTGTTCAATTTCATCCGGAAAGCATACTTACTCCAACAGGAAGAAAAATGCTCCGAAACTGGCTGAATTCAATAGTCCGAGTATAACTTTATCACACAACATCCAAGCATGAACGAACTATTCCATAAAGTACTCCAAAATCATTCGCTCATTGAAGATGATTGCGAAATGCTTATTGATGCCATTGACAAAGATCTCATCAATGAATACCAACTGGCAGGTATACTCACAACTCTGCACTTGCGTGGCGAAAAACTTTCGGAAATAAGCGGTTTCAGATCTGCTCTTCTAAAACGAAGTGTTGTCCCTGAGCTAGATGGCTCCGATGCAATAGACATGTGCGGAACAGGCGGAGACGGCAAAAATACGTTCAATATTTCTACCACCTCATCCTTCGTAATGGCTGCAATGGGTTACAAGGTTATTAAGCATGGAAATTATGGCGTGTCTTCGAGTTGCGGGTCATCCACTGTCGTTGAAGCGTTAGGACTTAAATTAACTGCTGATCAAAAGGAACTTCAAAAAGATCTCAGCAATAAGAATCTGTGTTTTCTGCATGCACCGTTGTTTCATCCTACGATGAAAAAAGTAGGTCAGTTGAGGCAGAAATTGGGTATACGCACCATTTTTAACTCCCTAGGTCCACTTGTGAACCCTGTGCAACCTGCTTACCAGCAGACCGGTACCTTTTCACTTGAACTCGCCAGAAGCTATGCCTATGTCCTGCGATCCGAACGTAAGCGCTTTATCGTATTTCATGGAATGAATGGCTATGATGAACTTACGCTTTGTGATACTACCAGAGCCATTGGTAGCCAGGAAGACCGGATTCTGGAACCAAAAGACTATCTTTTACCAAAAATTTTACCCGACAGCATTCATTCGGCCTCAACTCCTCACGAAAACGCATCACTCATACGCTCCATTTTGAAAGGGGAAGGATCAGAGGAACAAACAAACGTAATTGCTGCAAACGTAACAGAAGCTCAGCTTCTATATCATCCTCGATCCAACCGAGAGGAAATATTTAGAGAGACTAAAAAATACATCCGAAGCGGTTACGCAGCAAAACACTTCAAGCTTTCATAAAATGAAAAACGTACTAAACGAAATATTAAGCGAAAAAAAGAATGAAGTAGCCCGACTGAAAAAGGAAACTACGCTTTCTCAACTGCAACAGTATCCCCTTTTTTCGAAGCACACTCGATCGTTGCGTTCCGCGCTTACAGCGAAAACATTTGGAATCATTGCGGAAATTAAAAGAAAATCACCAAGCGCCGGCAACATTTCCCCGGATCTTAATGTGCTTGTACTAATGACAAATTACGAACAAGCCGGAGCAGTAGCAATCTCGTGTTTAACAGATACCCCATATTTCGGTGGAAGTGTTGCCGATCTAAAACTCATTGCCGAACAAAGTCAAATTCCGGTCTTGCGAAAGGAATTCATAATAGACGAAATGCAAATCTTCGAGTCGAAAGCCTTTGGTGCGGATGCGATCCTACTTATTTCTGAAGCTCTAAGTAAAGAACAAATCTTACATTACACCATCATAGCTCAAAGTCTGGGTATGGAAGTCTTACTAGAACTTCATCATACTTCCGAACTCGACAAACTAAACGACCTTGTCGATGTGATCGGTATAAATAACCGCGATTTGAAAGCACAAAAAACAGATATTTCAAAGAGCCTGGAACTCATTCCTTACCTTCCAAAAAACAAACTGTGCATTAGTGAAAGTGGTATTAAAACCGTTGAAGAACTTGAACTACTCAGAAAAGCAGGGTTTGGCGGAGCCCTCATCGGAGAGAGCATCCTAAAGAGTAATCAACCTGGAAGTTTTATTGAATCACTAAATTCTGGAATATGTTCTTGAAAGTCTGTGGAATTACTCTTCCTGAACAAATGAAACAAATTGATCAAGAGAACCTTGCGGAGCTGATTGGATTGATATTTTATCCTAAGTCCCCAAGATTTGTGTCCAAAATGAACTACACCCCAAAACACGCAAAATCAGTTGGGGTGTTTGTCAATGGAGGCTTTAACGACATTATGCACCTCGTAAATACACACAAATTGGAATACGTTCAATTGCATGGTGAGGAAACACCTGAATTGTGCGGGAAATTAAGATCAAATTTGAAAGTAATCAAAGTTTTTAGCGTTAAGGACAAATTAGACATGGCGCTCATGAGCAGGTATGAAAACTTTTGTGATTATTTTTTGTTTGACACATATAGTCAATCTTATGGGGGTACTGGAAAATCGTTTTCTTGGGACATTCTCCAATCATATGAAGGAACTATTCCTTTTATTCTCAGTGGTGGAATTGGTCTAGAAAGTGCCCAATCTCTGAAAGAATTTGAGCATCCTCAGATGGCGGGAATTGACATCAATAGTCGTTTTGAAATTGTGCCCGGCATCAAAGACCTTGAACTAATTAAAAACTTTAAAAAGAAATTAATTCATGAAAGCACATCATTTACCTGATAATTTGGGCTTTTACGGAACTTATGGCGGTTCGTTTATACCTGAACTCTTAAGAAATTCAGTTGAGGAACTTAATGATGCATTCAGGCTCTTCAAAGACGATAAAAACTTCAATAAAGAGATTGATTTGCTATTAAAAGATTATGTGGGTCGCCCTTCTCCCCTATTCAGATCTCCTTATTTAAGTTCGAAATACGATGCTCAGATCTTTTTAAAAAGAGAGGACCTGAACCATACCGGATCACATAAAATTAACAACACAATCGGTCAAATTCTACTGGCCAAGCGAATGGGAAAAACAACCATTCTCGCCGAAACAGGTGCGGGTCAGCATGGGGTAGCAACAGCTACCGTTTGTGCGCTTACCGGATTAAAATGCCTGGTTTTTATGGGTGAAAAAGACATTGAAAGACAATACCCTAACGTTCAGCGCATGCGCATCCTGGGAGCGGAGGTTGTGCCTGCATCAAGTGGGAGTAAAACACTAAAAGATGCTACCAATGAAGCAATAAGGCACTGGATAAATCACCCTGATTCATACTATCTTATCGGAAGTGTGGTGGGCCCGCATCCATATCCTGAAATGGTGGCATTCTTTCAATCTGTTATTTCCAAAGAAATTAGAGCGCAACTTAAATTACAAACAGGATCCGAGCTACCAGAAAAAGTGATTGCATGTGTTGGAGGGGGAAGTAATGCTGCGGGTACTTTCTACGAATTTTATGGAGAAGAAAGCGTTGAGCTGATCGCCGTAGAAGCTGCCGGAGAAGGAATTGAAAGTGGTTTATCCGCTGCAACATCGGTTCTGGGAAGTGATGGTGTGATTCATGGAAGCCTAACGCTGTTAATGCAGGATAGTCATGGTCAAATTGTTGAGCCTTACTCCATTTCAGCCGGCCTCGATTATCCGGGTATAGGTCCTTTGCATGCACACAGCATTCGTTCCGGTCGAACTAAAGTTTATCCTATTACTGATGAAGACGCACTATCCGCCGCTTTCGAACTAAGTCGTCACGAAGGAATAATTCCCGCCCTGGAGTCTGCACACGCCATAGCCGCATTAGAAAAGCTTAGCATCAAAAAAGCAGAAGTCATTGTCATTAATCTATCAGGAAGAGGAGATAAAGATATGCTTACCTACATCGAACATTATTCAAAAGGCCATGAACAGATTTAAAAAAGACACCAAGCAATTAAGTATTTTCACCACGGCTGGCTATCCCAAAATAGACAGTTTGCCACATCAATTGCTTCTTTTGCAAGAGTACGGAATCGACTTTGTGGAGGTAGGAATGCCTTTTTCAGATCCTTTGGCGGATGGGCCCGTTATTCAAGAGAGTAGCAAAAGAGCCCTGCAAAATGGAATGAACATAAATCTACTGTTCGAACAGTTGAACTCAATCAAGGATAAAATACATATTCCCATCGTACTCATGGGATACTTCAATCCCATACTTCAGTTTGGTGTAGATCGTTTTTTAAAAGAAGCTTCGAACTGTAGCGTGAACGCGCTAATTGTGCCCGACCTCCCTTTCGAAATTTTTCAGAGAAGCTATATCAGTGCTATAGAAACACATCATGTTTCGTACATTCCTTTAATTACCCCAAACAGCAGCAACGAGCACATTGAGCAGGTGGCCAAAGTTTGTAAGAAGGGATTCGTGTACTTGGTAAGTCAGAATGCAACGACCGGGAAACAAGTAGATTTGGAATCCAATCGAAATAGGTATAATGAAATCAAAAAGTTCTGTGGTGACACCCCTCTCTTTATGGGATTTGGAATCAGGGAAAAGAAAGATATTCAGGCCGTATATGCCCATTGTGATGGGGCAATTATTGGTAGTGCATTCATTCAGGCACTTGATTCTGGAAGAGAAAGAGAGTTCTTGGATTCAATTACAAGGGTGGACAAGGAGACACTACAGTCTTTTAACACCTTAAACATATCATTTTAGAAAACCGTTGAGAAGCTCTAAAAATATATGTCGTAGCAAGTCATGTATTATTTCGTTTTAAAATCTTTCAAATAGAACGGCTCAAAATAAGCTACATCCTCGAAAGATTCCCTATTAAATTTGAGGTATGCTTCATTTACCTGTCCTCTGGCGGATGCATGAATAGTTTCGTCAAAATGGACATTTCTATGCGCCCAAATAGTTTGAAGTTTTGACTGAGCATCGCCAAAACACACAAAAGGCTCGAATTCTGAGTATGTTTCAGCGTTAACAATATCAGCTGAAATAGTTTTCAAGACATTAAGGGATTCATCGTATATCGCATTGTAAACCTCCATTCTGCGTGCGTCAATAACTGGACATAGTATTTTTCCGGGGTACTTTAAAGACGCCAATACCGCCATTGAAAAAAGTGAATCGATGACAATTAAAGGAATGTTAAGTGCATAACAAAAACCTTTGGCCGTTGCTACACCTATTCGCAAACCTGTATAAGATCCCGGACCTGAGGAAACGGATATGGCAGAAAGTTCCGGCAACGTAATACCTGCTTCATCCATTGCGGACTGAACAAAAAGTGTCAGATTTTCTGCGTGAGTGTATTGTTCAGATACCTCCTCTCTGAAAATAACTAACTCTCCGTCTTTTGATAAAGCAACAGAACATACTTTAGTGGCTGTTTCGAGATGCAATATCCAGGTCATTTCAAACCCAATTTAAACCCTATTCCGTGAATGTTCGAGATCGTGATAGAGCCGTCTTCTTTCAAATACTTACGCAACTTCGAAATAAACACATCTAAGCTTCGTCCAACAAAGTAGTCATCCTGACCCCAAACTGCGTTTAACAATACATTACGGGGAACCACCTGATTTTTAAATTTACATAATATCTTCAAAATCTGCGCTTCCTTATTGGTGAGTATTTTACTAAAGTTTACGTGATTCAACATGAAATTTAAGGTATCAAATTGATAGTCCCCAATAGATATAACAGATTCCTCATCTGAAGGAGTATGAATATCCACACGTTTCAAGAGAGCACCTATACGCAATTGTAACTCCTTAATGCTAAATGGTTTAGTTAAATAATCATCCCCCCCTGAGCGAAAACCTTCGACTTTATCATCCGTCATTGATTTTGCCGTAAGAAACAAAATCGGAACATGCTGATCAATCTTGCGAACATCCCTTGCCAGCGAAAACCCATCTTTCTTTGGCATCATAACATCAAATATACATAGATGGAATTTCTCGGAGTTGAACTTTTGAAACCCCTCAGCCCCGTCCGTACACAAAGTAATGTAATAACCATCCGAACGTAATTGATCAGAAATGACAAAACCAAGCCCCGTGTCGTCTTCTACTAACAGTATTTTGACCTTCATGATACTAAGTTAAGGAAATTAAGCATTTTTCAACAAACAAAAGCCTCCAACAGAAATACAATACCCTCATCCTGTTAATAGGCCGAAACTAGACCTGTTCAAATGAAACTAACCAAAATCAGAAGCTTATGTATTTTTCTTCTCGAATTTCCTATTCACACTTTACCATTTGTTTATAAAGACTTATCGCTTTTGTCTAACTTTGTTCTTAAAACATACGGATGGCAACTATATTGATTATTGACGACGAAGAGGACATAAGAGAACTTCTTAGTTACAATCTCAAAAAAGAGGGCTATATAGTTGTAACTGCGGAGAATGGCGAATATGGACTGAAGGTAATGAGACAGTCTAACCCTGAACTTATTATACTGGATGTAATGATGCCTGGAATGGATGGGATAGAGGTTTGCGATACGATACGTCAAACACCGGGATACAGTCAAACGCTTGTTTGTTTCTTAACAGCTCGAGGGGAAGACTATAGTCAGATAGCTGGCTTGGATTCCGGGGCAGATGATTACGTAGCAAAGCCAATTAAACCAAAAGTACTTGTAAGCAGAATTAATGCCATGCTTCGAAGAAAAGGGATGATTGAGGCCGAAAATAAAGAATCTAAAGGATTGATTATTAATCGTGAAAAATATCTAGTAGAAAAGGATGGGAAGGCGCTACAATTGCCACGAAAAGAATTTGAATTACTTGCTTTATTGGCATCTAAACCCGGCAATGTTTTCGAACGTGATAACATTCTTGAAAAAGTTTGGGGAACAGACATTGTAGTTGGAGATCGCACTATTGATGTACATATTAGAAAATTACGCGAAAAAATTGGAGAACAACGTATAAAGACAGTAAAAGGAATAGGATACAAATACATAGCTCAGGACTAATCAACCCTTCCTTCACTCATATATTAAATCAGTATTGTTCGGTAAAAATGACCTTTTTCTTTTCACTTCGTGGCTGGCTCGCGGTGTCTTGATGTTTCGATAAACTCAACACAAGTATAAAAGAAACAAAAAATCAAGACTCGATTTAGCCGTTCGGCGAAAATTTCTCATCGATCAAAACTCAAAAAGAGTGGAAACATTTCGTTTACAAACGACAAGCGCTTTTTGGTTTTGTTTTACGATTCGAAATTTTCTTCTCCCTCACTTCTCAAATCGAGCCGGTAATCCTGCATCAGGTTGATTAGCAATTGTAATTTCAAAAACAAGCTCCATTTTCAAAAATTTGCATGAAATCTACTTGGCATCTTGTTTTTTGAATCTACCCAAAGTTTTTATCGGACAACAATGATATTAAATTAATATTAACCAATCTTAATCTTAACTTAAATATGAGGCAGAGCATTCACCGTTAATTTGCATCAAATTTATTAGGATGCTCAAGAGAAATTACCTTGCTACCGTACTTTTTATTTTGTTTACGATTTATTATGCTAACGCCCAGACTGGTTTCATTCAGGGTCGAGTAATTGATCTTGACGTCCCCCCAATAATTCGAAGCATCTAAAACTAGAGTTTTTCGAGTATCAAATAATGAATTTTTCACCTAATTTGACACTCGAAAACATCAAAATTTTCCGAATCACAGATCAATTTTGCCATAAAGCAGTCCGAATTAGTTGTAAAAATGGATGAAATCTGCCGAAAAATGGGAGTTTCACAAGCGACATTTTTCAACTGGAAGAGGAAATATGGTGGTTTAGGTCTTACAGAACTGCGTAAGTTAAAGCAGTTGGAAGGTGAGAACAACCAACTCAAAAAGCTTGTTGCCGAGCTTAGTTTGGATAAACAGATGCTCCAGGATGTCATCAAAAAAAAGCTTTAAGCCCTTCTCAGAGAAGGGACATCTCCTTTTGGTTGATCGAACAGTATCAAATATCCGTGAGAAGGGCTTGTAGGTGTAAGTTATTGTACAGTTCGATGTTTTATTATCGGGCCTCTGCAAAAAATGATGAGCATCTTAGAATGAGGATAGTCGAGATAGTCAAGACAATGATCAGATAAGGCTTCTGGCGCATTTTTATACTTTTGAGGAGCGAAGGGTTCACGGATAATTAGAAGCGTGCCTATCGTATTTATAAAGAAGAAGGATTAAATCTAAGGACAAAACGCCCAAGACGGAACAGAGTCGGTGCACATCGGCTTGAAAGAGTTGAAAACAATAGTTTAATCAAGGTTTGGAGCATGGATTTTGTCCAAGATGCCTTGTTCAACGGATCCAGATTCAGGATCTAAAGTATAGTGGATAATTACGGTAAAAAATGCCACAGCCTCGCCGTCGGAAAGCCTATGAAGGGAGGTGATGTAGAGTTGATCAACTCGAACGATTAAAACTCTTACACGGCCTTGTTCCAGAGCGTATCCAACGTGATAATGGAAGCGAGTTTATTTCCAAAGAAGTTGATCGGTGGGCATATGAAAATAGTGTTACCTTAGACTTCTCCAGGCCTGGAAAACCAACAGATAATCCTTACGTTGAGAGTTCTAATGGGAAATTTCGTGATGAATGTTTGTTGGTCAATTGGTTCCTTTCTTTGGATGACGCCAAAGAAAAAATAAACTCATGGAAGGACGACTACAACTTTTTCAGACCACACAGTTCCTTGGATGATTTATCTACTAAGGAATTTATTATCATACACACGAAAACTCTATTTCTAACATGTCCTAAGAACTGGGAGGAGGTCACATTCTATTCCAAAAACATCAAAGTCAAACATTCTTGAGTGCTTTTTTGCGTGATTAAAAGAAATGTTTGGACCATCCCCGAAACATCCTGTAGACTTCATTAAATGTTAAGAAATTGTGTTGACACATTAATACAAAGATAATTTAAGAATAAAGGTATGCTAACCAATTCCGTCGTTTAACAATCGTTACTTTGAGTAGATTCCAAAAACAGAGGTATGAATAAATATTATACAATATGTACTGCATTGAATCAACAGGCAACTCTGGTAATTCTTAATCATAGAGGGCAAATTATTAGCGAATCGAATACTGAATTGATAAGAGGAAAGAATGTATCATATGTCAAAACTAATTCTCTTGCAGATGGTCTTTACTTCACAAACTTATGCGCAGAATGAAGGTCTGTCTTGCGCAAACTGATTACCAAAAAATAAAACGACACAGGCAGTGCATGCAAACTGCACAGCTTTATTACGCTATTTATGGACACGCTTAAGGGACATACCATTTTACTTGTAGATGACGAACAAGACATTCTGAATTTTCTTTCATACAATTTGAAAAAGGAAGGATACAAAGTATTTACTGCTCTAAATGGAGAAGAGGGGGTAAAGATGGTTCAGCAAATCCACCCTTCATTAATCCTAATGGATGTCATGATGCCAAGAATGGATGGAATTGAAGCCTGTCAAGTGATTAGAAAAGACCTGAATATTAGTCAACCAATCATTGCATTTCTAACCTCAAGAGCAGAGGATTACTCTCAGATAGCAGGATTTGAAGCGGGAGCGGATGACTACATTACAAAACCCGTTAGACCCAGATTACTCATTAGCAAAGTGGAATCTCTCCTGAGACGATTAAACCGGGCAAACCAGGATCCGGGATTGAAAAGTAATCCAAAAATCACAATAGACAGAGAGAAATTCATGGTTGACATAGAAGGGAAATCTATGTTACTGCCTAAAAAAGAATTTGAACTACTGGAATTACTTGCAAGTAGGCCGGGAAAAGTATACTCACGTGAGCAAATTTTAACCATTGTTTGGGGAAACGATACGGTTGTCGGTGAACGCACTATTGATGTACACATACGAAAATTGAGAGAAAAACTGGGAGATGATTATATTCGCACAATAAAAGGTGTTGGATATACCTTCAGTGAATCGTGAAAAACATTAGACCCATTCATTTAGTTTTTGGTGGCAGCGGGGTCACTTTTCTATTTACGCTGTTAATTACGTTCATTATCGATATTCAGGTTGTGAATTTCCCATTTTGGATAATGATTGGTTTACCCTTTGCAACCGGATTAATCTCCTTTGGAATTTTTTATTTTTTTATTCAACGCTTTATCAATGATCGACTCAAGGTACTTTACCGCTCCATACGAAAAGGTAAGATCATCAAAGAGAGTAACCGTGAATTCAGAATTACGGATGACGTCATCGCTCAGGCAGAAAAAGAAACCAAACTATGGACAGAGGAGCGAAATAAAGAGATCGAAAGACTTAAAGAACAGGAAGAATTTAGACGTGAATTTTTAGGAAACTTGGCACATGAATTAAAAACGCCTGTTTTTTCAATTCAAGGTTATATTCTGACACTACTAGATGGAGGACTTGAAGACGAAACAGTCAATAGAAATTTTCTTGAACGGGCTTCTAAATCAGTCGAACGCATGGCTAACATCCTTGAAGACCTTGACGAGATCACAAAACTAGAAGTAGATGCATTAAAGATGCAAATCAGAGCATTCGACATTGTGGAACTGGTCAAAGAAGTATTTGATGCACTTGAATTCCGAGCCATTGAACGAAATATTAAATTTTCCTTTGCAAAAGATTATGGGATCATTTATATTGATGGCGACAGAACAAAGATCAGTCAGGTACTAACTAATCTTATTAATAATTCCATTTTTTATGGCCATGAAGGGGGGAATACAATCGTTAGGTTCTACATTCTGGATGATATAGTGACCACAGAAGTCTCAGATGACGGTCCGGGAATCGACCAAATACACCTCCCCCGTTTGTTTGAACGTTTTTACCGCGTCGAAAAAAGTCGAAATAGAAATGAAGGTGGCTCCGGACTTGGGTTAGCGATCTGTCGCCATATTATTGAATCTCACGGACAAACTATATCTGTAAGAAGCACTACAGGTATTGGAAGCACTTTCGCATTTAGTCTTGATAAAAGCAAACAACAGTCGGCAGGACTTTATTCTTCGCGCGGAATTCAAATTAAGTGATCTATATTTTGGGAAGTTGTAAGCAAATTAACCCAAGCTATTCATGCACTATTAAAATTAATCTAGCTCACTATTCGTAGACCGTGAATAGTAAAGTAATCCGGGTTTTTAAAAGTAGCATCTACTTGCTCTTCCATCCGCTTCGGCGGACAGTATAGGATCATAACCAAAGGTTGGGGACAAAAGTATCTATTCTATTCATAACAAACTCTCGCTTCTTTACCATCCTTTTTTGCCAAAGCAGTGCTTCGACCATGCTCAGCACCCCCTTGATTATATGTTTTTCTCACATTTCTAAAGGCGTTTCCTTTGGATCAGTCAGTTTTTTCGCTACGTAATTTTGTTCTTTTTGCTCCAGTTTACACTGTCGCGAACCCCACCTCCGCTCAAATCTTCCTTAAGACTGTATGAAAGTTGTAGCTAATAAATCGGTTGGCATCTTTTCTTTTTCAGAGACTATTCTATTACATAACTTTTAAACTTGATTCTAGATTAACCCACCTCGAAGAAGCAGCGAAGCTAAATTTATGCCTAATCCCCAACTTTTTGATTTGATCCGTATTGTACTACCCTTTTGAGGAATGGTTATAAACAAAAAAATCCCGACCATATATATGATCGGGACTCTTTATAAAAGTGGCATCGACTTAC